>CAZEIY010000030.1:1875-19280 GCA_964512375.1 uncultured Rickettsiales bacterium
ACCGGTATACGCGAACTCGCCCTCGAAGACGCCGACCAGGTCCAGGCGACCTTGCAGAGATGACTGCAGGCGCTGCCCCGGTGCCTTGACGAGTTCCTTGACCAGGGTGGTCGTCAGCGGCTGTGGTGGGGGAGGCGCGACGTTGGCCTGAGGCACGGCAAGCCGGGCGGACCCATCATCGTGGGCGCTGGGAGGAAGGCCCTCCGGACCGAGGCCTCGACTCGGAGCGCGGCCCTGCACGCTGCGGCCCTTGCGAGAGAGGGCAAAGCGGTAAGCAGCCTGGAGGTTTTCGGCGGTGTGCATCCAGGTGTGTTTGCGGCGTAGGTGGTCACGCGCTAAGGCTCCGAGCTCGGAGCGCTTGTGTTCGTCACCGAGCAGGGAGAGCACAGCATCGGCTATGGACTCAGCGCAATCGGGCTTCACCAGCATGCCGACACGTCCACTATCGAGAAAGCGTACGGCCTCTCCAACCTCGCTGGCGACGATCGCCTTTCCAGCAGCCATGTACTCGACGACCTTCAGCGGACTCTTTGTGGCTGCCTGAGCGTTGTTCGGCAGGGTAGCTACTGCGACATCCGCCAGGTCGAGGTAGTCGGGCACCTCGTGATGAGGAACCGCTCCGGTGAAGTGCACGCGGTGTGCGATTCCGCTCCGTGTAGCCTGCTCGCGGAGTCCCTGGAGGCTGCGGCCTCCTCCAACAACAAGGAAGCTGGCGTCGGGGTCACGACGCGCAACGAGCGCCGCCGCCTCAAGGAAGAGTGGCGCCGCATGGGCTCCCGCCAGCTGTCCCAGGTAGAGGCTTACCTGCCCATCAATTCCCAACTGCGCTCTGATCTTGCTCCCGTCACCGCCACACTCGAATCGTGCAAGGCTTGCTCCGACGGGAGCATCGAAGATCCTTTCTTCTGCAACATTCAGGCTCAGCGCCTGCTCGCGCAGCGCCGCGGACGCCACCGAGATGGTGTCGGCGATGCCAGGCAGGGCCCGCTCGAAGCGGTCGATCCGGCGCCAGTGTGAATCCCTACCAACGGAGCCCTCGTAGATGGCAGCTTCCCAGTCGTCCCAGTCGTAGTGGAGTGGGATGCCGTGCCAGGTGGCGGCGGCGGCGGCGGGCAGTGCAGCGTGTCCCAGACACTTTTGCACGTGGATTATGTCAGCCCAGGCCGCAAGCCGAGTGATCGCACGGCTCTTACGCAGGCCCAGCCCCATGTGCCGAATCATCGGAATGACCTCGAAGGGAAATTCCTGGCGGTGCCGAAGATCGCCGGGCAACTGCTGGTGATCGGCGATGTGGTAGACGAGCCGCACCTCGTGGCCCAGCTGTGTCAGCGCCCTGCCAAGGGCCGTGATGCGAATTGTCCACGGCTCCAGTGGCGAGTAGATGTCGTGGGGGTGGATCATCAAGACGCGCAAGGTCAGATCACTCCTCTTGCTCGTCTTGGGCGTGATCGACGGCGTGCTCGGTCCATAGCCTGGCAAGGCGTGCGGCAGGGGCCAGGCGGCTTGCTGCGAACGGTCCGCCACCAGGACTTGCCAGGCGCGCCCTCACCTTCTCGGCGAGGCTGCGGTTGGCCCTATCTAGGAGTTCCCCAAGCTCGGCTTCTCTGTTGACCATCTGCTGCTGGAGTTCAAGTTCGCGGGCGCTCATTTCGGCTCGAAGTTCTACTTCGAGCCGAGTGCGTTCTTCCTTGACTCGTCGCCGCTCTGAGGCCAACTGTTCCTTCAAGACCTCGATAGCTTGCTGGAGCTCATCGTGACGCTGCTGCATCTCATCGATGCGCGCTTGAGTCTCGGCGCGGTGCCTCTCGTCAGCTTGCTCGAGCTCGGCGCGGCTCTGTCCGACAAGTTTCTGCACTTCGTCTTGCCGCTCTGCCGCCAACTCCTTGACCTGCCTTCGGTTGCCGTCGGCCAGCGACTCGATCTCGTCACGGTGGTCGAGCACCGCCTGCTCGAGTTCTTCTCGGGCTCTCTTGTCTCGGGCGGTCACTGTCGAATTGTGCTCAGCAGCCTGGTGTTTGAGCTCGGCCCGATGGTCGAGCACCGCCTGCTCGAGTTCTTCTCGGGCTCTCTTGTCTCGGGCTGTCATTGTCGAGTTGTGCTCAGCAGCCTGCTGCTCGGACTGTGCGCTGTGTTGCTCGGTGAGGGCAGTGACCTGGCTACGGTGTGCTGTCACGACATCGTGTAGCTCGGTGTGATGCTCGTCGGCCAGTACCCGGAGTTCAGACTCATGCGTCTGCTGCTGATTGGTGAGCTTGCTTTCGAGCTCTTTGAGTCGCGCCCGCCATTGCGAGACCAGCTCCTTGCTCTCGTCGCGATGCTCCTTTGCCTGAGTCTTCAGCTGGGCGCGATGGTCCTTCGTTGCGGCCATCATCATCGCGCGATGCTCTTTCGCTGCCGACTTCGCCTCTCCGCTGGCTCTTCTGGCAGCTTCTTCGAGTCGAGACCGCGATTCTCCTACGAGCTCTTGCATCTTGTGTTGATGCTGCGTCTCAAGTCGGCTGATGTTGCTGTGGTTGTCGCGTACGAGAGTGCTGATTTCCTCGCGATGCTCGGTGGTCAGGCGCTGTACTTCGTCGCTGTTTCGCTCCCTGTCCCTGTCGTTCTCACGGCGATGCTGTGTGACCAGGGCGTCGATCTGTTCACGATGCCTCTCACTCAGTGCATCCACCTCGCCCTCATGGCGGTCACGATCCTCGCGCTGTTCCTCTCGGTGTGCGGCGATGAGCTCTAGGTGCTCTTTCTCGTGGGCCGCCTTCAGTGAGTGAAGTTCTTCGGCCAGATGTTCCTCTCGGATAACTACGAGGGCTTCGCTGAGGGTCTGGGAGCTTCGTGTTGGTCGTGTCGGTTCCTGGCAGAAGCGCAATAGATGTCGACCGGCCTCGAGCAGTTGGTGCTCTTGCTGAATCAAGGTTGTGGCAGCTCTTGATGCGGCGGCGATCTTGCCAGGCTGCGCGGCGAGCCCCTGGAGCAGATCGCGAAGGCTGGCCTCGTCGCCGGGGGCCAGGCTCCAGCCTGCTCCGGTCCGAGCGAGGGACTCCGACCAGGCAGATCCCGTGACAGTTACGAGTCCCAGGCCGGCCCAGAGGAATTCGACGCTGCGAGTGGTGGCGGCCAGCATCCTCTCTGGGTTGGGCTCCCAGAGGTCGAGCGCAACGGTGGCTTCTTTGCGTACGAAGCTCTGCCAACTGCTGTGGGACTGGCCATCGTGCAGGGTTACGCCCTGCTCCTCACGACCCGTCAGTTCAGCGAGGACCTGGGGCCAGGTGCCAAGGTCCTCTTCGAAGTCGAGGCCGTGTCGAGGGGGCTCGAAGGTGAAGACATCGAGGCGGGCGTCGGGGATCGAGGCGATCACGTCTGCCGCGGTCCGCAGCGCCGAGAGGGAATCAATCCAGGGCCAGCGCGCGCCGCCATACACCACGCGCAGCGGCGGCTTCTTCGTCTTACGTGGTTTTGGCTCATCCGCCATGGCGAGGGGCATGACCGCGATGGGCAGTTCTCGCGGGTCGAAGCCTGCCAGCGTGGCCCAGGATGCGAAATGATGTACCTGCACCTCGGCAGGAACGAGCAGCAGATCTGCTCTGGCCAGAGCTTGGATCTTGCTGCCCGCATCGAGCACCAGATCGACATCCCCTCGTCGAAAGACATTCTCGAGCAGCAGGGAGCCATGCAGATCAATGACGAGCGGCTTGTCGAGCTCAGCGATCAGGGGGACGAGAGCCCACTGCTCGACCACCAGCACCGAAGGACGGAAGGAGCGCACCTGCTTGGCGAGGGAGTTGCTGTCGAACGAGTGCTCTCGGAGGATCCTGGGTGCCTTCGGGCTCAGCGCTTCGCGTTCCACGAACAGTCGTACCGAATGTCCCGCTGCGCGTAGGGTCTGCGCCAGTTGCTCCGTGCGTAGTCCACCGCCGGTCACAGGACAGCCTGGTCCCGGCGGTGCGCACGAAGAGATGAGCGCTACGCGTCGCTTCATGGTTCGCTGCCCCCGCTGATCGCTATCGGTGCCTGGTCTTCTTGGCTGAGGCTCCAGGAACAGGGGAAGCCTGCCACGCCGCCACCCATGGAGCGTGGAACTCCGACCCTGACGATTGTGGCGCTGGGCCTGTGGTCGTAGGCCTCGCCCGTGGTGTAGGAGCGGTATTCGTCGGGCCAGATACCAACGCTGAGATAGTAGTCGCCGCCGAGTAGCCCGAAGTCGCGATAGTGCAGGCGAACGCGCCCGCGCCCATCGAGGGTGCCCGTGTCGAGACCAGCTCGTGCGGTGTTCTGGCCATGCACGAAGAGCCCATCGTTGCGAAAGAACTGAACTCGGAACAGGGCATCGTCCACCGGTTGCCTTGCCTCGTACTCGAGCTCGATCACCAGGTCGTTGCCGCCGCCGATCTCGATGAGGGCAGGTTCTCGTTCTCCGTTGATGGTGACCGACAGCAGGCGGATCTCATCGCCGGGAGCGCTGGCTCGTAGTCCGGTGGGCACAGAGATTCCCGGGGCAATCTCACTGCCGTTCTGGTCGATGTGCTGGATGTAGCTGGCGACGACCTCCTCGGTTGAGCCTTCGGCGCGTACCTCTCCCGAGTCGAGGAACATCAAGCGGTCACAGAGAGTGGAGAGATCGGCGAGGGAGTGGGTAGAAACCAGCAATGCAGCGCCTTCCTCGCGAAGATGGCGGGCTCGACCGACTGCCTGGCGTTGAAAGGCCAGATCACCGGCCGAGAGGACCTCGTCGACTACCAGGATGTCGGGGCTGAGGTGGCTTGCCGTCGAGAAGCCGAGGCGAATCATCATTCCTGCCGAGAAGGTGCGCAGGGGCTGGTCAATGAACTCGTGCAGTCCAGAGAAGTCGATGATGGCGTCCATGCGAGCTTCGATGTCCATCTTGCTGAAGCCGTGAAGAGTGGCGAGCATGCGGATGTTGGCGCGTCCGCTGAGATCGGGGTGAAAGCCTGCGGTGGGATTGAGGATAGCGACGGTACGCCCCCTCGTTATGATCGTGCCCTGAGTGGGCTGCAGGACGCCAGCGACGAGCTTGAGGAGGGTGGACTTGCCCGAGCCGTTGGCACCAATGATGCCGAGCGCGCCGCCTTCGGCGATGCTGAAGTTGAGTCCTCGTAGCGCCCAGCGCTCGGCGCTCCGGGTGCCGAATCGGGACAGGAGTCCTGTTTCGGCTCGTCTGGGCGCCCGGAAGCGTTTCCACAAGCCCTGCACCGACAATGGGGGGGAGGCGCTCATCCGACCCTCTCGGCCAGTTGCGGGCCAAAGTGACGTAGTACGATCATACCCAGGGCGAGGATCACGACGCCCATGGCGGCGGACCAGAGCAGGCCATCGGTCATCGGCGCTCGACCGGTAACGAGTAGATCCCGGTAGGCCATGACGATGGGAGTAATGGGATTGAGGTCCATGATCACACGAAGCGAGCCGGGAACGATGTGGGCCGGATAGATCACCGGGGTAGTGAAGAACAAGGGCAGCATAGCCGCCCCGACGGCCGGCGCGATGTCTCGATGGCTGGTGGTCAGGCAGGCGGCGAGCAGCGAGCAGCCGATTGTCAGCAAGAGCAAGATGGGAAGCACGGCCAGGACCCCCAGCCAGAGCAGGCTCGGTGTGAAGCCTGTGGCCCAGAGGATGCAGCCGAACAGCGTCAGCGCGAGTCCGTGGCGCACCAGAGCTGATCCGACGCTGGCGAGGGGAAAGAGCGCGGCTGGGATCGGCACCTGGCTGAGCAGGTGACGTTGCTCTATGAACACGTTGGCTGCACGCGAGACGGCTTCCTGGAAGAGGAGCCAGGGGATCAGGCCGGCCACCAAGTTGACTCCGTAGCCGCCAACGGTCTCATGCCCGCCGAAGCGGAAGCCCGGGCTGAGTTCGAAGACGGCCAGGTAGACCAGGATAATGGTCGCCGGCATGACGAAGTTCCAGACGAGTCCGATCCAGGAGCCGAAGTACTGCGCGACCATGTCCCACCAGCTCAGGTGCGCCAGCAGGCGGATACTCCTGCGTAGGGCGGATGGGGCGGGCAACTCAGGCGCTGACATGTCGGTCTCGTGCGTGCGGCAGAAGTGCGAGTGGTCTTTGATGAGCGGCGAGAGTGGTGAGGCGGAAGGAGCAGGTCTGGCAGGGCGTCGGCAGGTCTTCGTCGCGCGCTGATTCGGTAGCCTGTCGAAACTGCTCGAGAATGGGCGCTCGCCACAGGTCTTCGGGATTGGCGCTGAGGTCACCGACCTCGAGGCCGTAGTCGCCAGGCTCGAACACTGCCGAGCAGCAGCCTCGTACTCGGCCATCGTGTCGGATGAAGAGGTGCTCGAAGGGCTGTCGGCAGCTCCTCTCTTCGCTCGTCAGCGGTGGCAGCCGCAAGAACACCCCCAGCTGGGCGGCCCGCTCTGCGGCCCGCTCGAACCAGGGTAGTGCGAAATCTGGGGCATTCAGCAGCGAGGGGTTGGGCTCAGAGTTGCTGTACACGTTGATGTGAAAGACGTCGATTCCTGCGACCTCTTCTCGATCGCAGAGTTCAATCAACTCGGGCAACTCCTCGATGTTGCTGCGTTGTGCCACGAAGTTGAGCTGCAGCAGTGGTCTCATGGTGTTGGACCTGCGCGCCTGCGCTACTCCTCGTATCCAGCCGAGGAAGGCCTGTAGTGGTAGGCCGCGTAAGTCCTTGAGTGTTTCGTCGCGGGCGCCATCCATGGAGAGGACGAGGCGATCCAGACCCAGGTCACATAGCTCGCGAATTAGCGCGTTGCTGAGTGCGGCGCCGCCGGTGATGACTCGAACGGCGGCTCCTGCGTCCCTTGCCCGCGCTACAGCAGTGGTGAGAAGGGGGCTGATGGTGGGATCGCCGTAGCCACCAAAGGTGACCTCCTGGGCCGCCTCGAAGAGAGGCTGCAGGCGCGAGAGGGTTGCCTCACGCATGTGGGCGTCAGCATTCGCTGCGGAGTCCCAATAGTTGCGAGCGCAGGACGTGCAGGAGAAGGGACAGGCGTTGGTCAGTTCGACCTGAAGCCGCGGGGGAAGCAGAGTGCGCACCCCCATTAATATACCCCGCGCGAGTGCAGCCTGCGCGAGATAGACGCTCAGCTAGCGGGTTCGCGACCTCGTCCAGCGCTGCGGATTCCGTTGATCGTGCCTTCCCAACTAAGCGGCCAGGGCAGCATTGCGAGCTCCTCGCTAAACGCTTCCAGCCAGCCCGGATAGTGGCTCAGGTCTTCGTCGTCGAAGAGCAGGTGACCCGCGCCGTAGGTCTCGACAAGGTAGGCGATCTCGCGACACAGCAGTGCGATGGGTCGTGGCTTACCGCCGCGGCCGGCGAGCACCCGGAACAGTCCACCAGGCTGTGCACCGAAGCCGGCGTAGCTGGTGAGGGGGAGGTCCGCGAGGTCCTTCGCGGCGCCCATGTAGGGTTCAGGGTCGCCGGGAACGAGAGTGGCACGAGGAAAACGTTGGCTCAGGGCTTTGCAGCAGTCGCGCTGGTTCAGGGCCGGACCGAAGAAGTGCAGGTCGTCGCTGTCCTCGACGAGCGCGAGACGTTGCTCACCGAAGTCGATGTCCAGGTGCACCCAGAGCGGTCCGCCGCCGCTCCAGTCGGCTTTCGCACCTCGAGGGTCGACGACACGAACGGCCCACCCATTGCGTCCCAGCCAGGCAGCCAGGGAACCAGCGAGAGGAGGGGGAGGAGCATCGTCGACGCCTTGCGAGATGCGACACTGAGGACTCTGCATGGTCTCAATGCTACCTTGAAGCGCGTGAGCGAATCCCAGCCCAGACTTCCGGACCCTTCGCAGTGGAGCCCGCGAGAACTCCTCGCGGTCGCTGTTCTGCTCGCACTCCTGGTGGCCCTCACCGGGCTACGCCTGAGCACCCGACGACCCGACACGGCGCGAATTCCGGCTCTGGCGGACGTTGTTGTACTTCACGCGGCAGGCCTTCGAGCCGACTCGGTCTCAGTCGCAGATCTGGCCGCGGATCTTGGCCTCCCCATTGAGACCCTACTGTATTGGCCCAACACCTTCGCGCAGTCCAGTGACCCACTCCGTTCCAGCCTCTCCCTGTTGCGGGGTGATCTGGCTCTGAATCTGGATCGTCGACCAGGTAGCAATACGCTCGTGCCGAGGCTTCGTGCGGCCGGCTACACGACCTCTCTCGTGAGTGATAGTCCTCGTCTCTCCGAGAGAGTGGGCGGACTATTCGACAAGACGTTCCTGGCTCAGGCAGCAGAGCAATTGGCTGATGAGAGCGCCAGGCTATGGCACGAGATGACCTCGGATGGCCCCGCGATGCTGCTGGTAGATGTGAACTTTGCGGGAGCCCCGCTCCATGCTGAGACCACCGCGGCGGCCGAACTCAGGGCCCGCCACAGCGAACGCATCACGCTTCTACGAGGTGTCCTCGCGCAGATATCTCAGGCTACTTCTCGCAGCGCCCGCCCGCAGCTGGTCGTGCTGATCGGAGCGAGTGGATTGGAGCTCGGGGAACATCCCGATGACACAGAGTCTCCCTTCGATCCGCATCTTCGAGTTCCCTTTCTGATCGGCCTTCGTTCCGGCTCCGGCCTTCCCTCGGGGGCGCAGCCTGCGCTCGTGCAGAGCGCTGATCTGGCCCCTACTTTGACGGACTTTCTCGACTTGAGGAGCCGCGCCGAGTCAGCTCAGGATGATCTCCTCCGCCTCGGGCGGTCCCTGGAAGCGAGTTCCCATGGCTGGAAGGAAGGCCCGGTGCATGAGGTGCTCTATCTGGTTGGTTCGCATCATGCAGTGGCGCGGAGCAGAGACTGGAAGCTGATCAGTGATGTCGAGGCACCGTGGAAGATCAGTGCTGAGAGGAGCCGCCTCTACTCTCTGGCAGAAGATCCTGGTGAGAGCCGTGATCTGCTGAGCGATGGAGGTATGGGGCCTGTCACTGAGCAACTTTTCAATGGGCTGCAGTCCTGGCTGTCGAGGCCGATTGTACTCGCCAGTAGTCCGCAGGAGCAGGCCCCATGAAGCCTGCTCACCCCGATCGCTCGGCGCAGCCGCTGCTCATCATCGGCTGGGACGGCGCCACCCCAGAGTTGCTGGAAGCGTGGATGGAGGATGGTTCGCTCCCCAACCTCTCTGCTCTGCGCGACCGTGGCAGCTATGCGCCTCTTCGTTCGGTGCTTCCACCTCTCTCTCCCGCGGCCTGGACGACTGCGATCACCGGACTCAACCCCGGCCGTCATGGCATCTGGGATTTCGGGCACCTGGCGCCCGGTACCTATCGCGTTGACAGCACAGATGCCCGGCATCGGCAGGGTGCTTCTCTCTGGGAAATGGCTGAGGCCGCCGGCCTCACATCTGCGGTGCTCAACGTGCCGATGAGCCACCCGACTTCGCGGCTTCCGCGTGGTTCGTTTGTTCCGGGCATGGGGGCGGCAAAGCTCGAGGGCGCAACCTGGCCTCCCGATCTCGCAGGGCGACTGCGCGGCGCGGTGCCTGATTACCGGATTGACTGCAATATCTACGAGCACGCCGATCCCGCCGACTTTTTTGAGCAGTTGATGGCGATGACAAGGTCGCGCGGCGAAGCGGCCGAGTTCTTGCTGAGCGAGGGCCGCCCGGACCTCTTCTTTGCTGTGTTCACGGCAACAGATCGGGTGCAGCATGCGTTCTGGCGCCAGAGTTCACTGCCATGGACCGACGGCTCGCGCCTGTCCTGGCGATTCTCTTCGGCCATCAAGAACATCTACAAACTGCTTGATGACATCCTCGGTCGCCTGGTCGAGACAGCCGGGCCCGAGGCGACGGTGATGGTGGTCTCGGACCACGGATTCGGAGAACTCGAGGGCGATCTCTATCTGAACGGCGTGCTCGAGGAGATGGGCCTGCTCAAGGTGCGTCGTTCGCGGCTGCCGCCCAGCATTCGAGCAGCTCTGCCAAGGGCGCTGGAGCGCTTGCTACCGGGCTCGCGTGGCTCGTCCTCAGCGGACTTCGGAGATATCGTCTGGGAACAGACTCAGGCCTTCTCCAGGGGACTGCTCGGGAATGTGTGGCTGAATCTTCGCGGGCGACAGCCCCTGGGACAGGTCGAGCCCGGCCCGGACGCGGAGGCCGTTCTGCGGCAGATCAGCGAGCGCTTGCTCGCACTCCGGGAGCCTGGTGGCGAGGGCAAGCCGCTGATCTCCGCGGTGTTTCGTGGTGCCGATCTGTACTGGGGGGCGATGGCCGGACAGGCCCCCGATCTCGTGGTTGCGCCTCGTGACTATCGTTGGATGACCAGGTCGGGTCGGGAGATAGGGCCGCCGGGTGTCATCACCAGCGAGCCCGCAGTACGCCACACGGGGAACCACCGCATGAACGGTGTTCTGGTGGCTGGAGGGCCGGGAGTGGAGCTTGGTGCCGAGCCAACACTGTTACGGCTTCTGGACCTCTGCCCCACCGCGCTCGCGCTGCTTGGGATTGAGGTCCCGCGATCACTCGATGGGGTGCCGATGAGTGAAATACTATCTTGCGATCACGGTTGGACTGAGGAGTTGCCAGTTCGCCCAACATGTCCAGATGTGGACTCTGATAAAAGCCGTGATGATCTTGAAGAGCGACTTCGGAATATTGGCTATATTGCGCCATAGAATGATGCGTATCACAGCTCTAAATAGACAAAACAACGCGCTATTTGTTAGGTCCTTCGGGACTGCGCATGGATTATTGGTTCTTGGTCTATTTCTGATGGGCTGTACGGGGTCGACTGAGCCTGCACTGAGCATCGAGCAGATCCGAGATCCTGAAGCGTGTAGAGGCTGCCACCCTGTTCACTACGAGGAGTGGGCTGGTTCCATGCATGCCTACGCAGCGGATGATCCCGTGTTTCTGGCGATGAACGAGCGGGGCCAACGCGAGACGGACGGGGAACTGGGCGAGTTCTGCATAAAGTGTCACGCACCGCTGGCCGTGGAACTAGGCGAGACCGAAGACGGCCTGAACCTCGAGGAACTTCCACAAAGTCTCAAGGGCGTGACCTGCGCATACTGCCACCAGATCGACGACACAGACGGCACTCACAACGCCTCCCTGGTGCTCAGTGAGGACGGCATTATGCGCGGAGGAATCGTGGCGCCAGTCGCTACGGGAGCTCACGTTTCCGCGTATTCGCCGCTCCATGACAGGAACGATCTGCGCTCCTCGGACCTTTGTGGTCCGTGCCACGACGTCGTGACGCCGGCTGGTGTGCACCTTGAGCGCACCTACCAGGAGTGGCAGGGCAGCATTTTTGCTGAGGATACTGTGTTCCGCTTGAGCTGCGGGAATTGTCATGCTCGTGGGCAGGATGGCTATGTGGCCGATCTTCCTGATATGCCGCTACGGCGACTGCATCGACACGGCATGGCCGGGGTCGATGTTGCGGTCACCCCTTTTGCTGATATCGAGCGCCAGCGGGGCTGGGTACAGGACGAGCTGGATGGCACGTTGTTCGCCAGCATCTGCGTGTCCCCCGTCTCTGCTGGGGTCGAGATCATTGTCCGTCTGGATAACGTCAGCGCCGGGCACAGCTGGCCTTCAGGGTCCGCTCAGGATCGACGCGCCTGGGCGGAAGTGATTGCGTACTCAGGCGATCAGGTGGTCTTCAGCAGCGGCGTCGTGACAGACGATCAGGCGATCACTGCCTTAGACGATCCCTATCTGTTCTTGCTGCGCGATCAAGGACTCGACTCCGAAGGCAATGAGGCCCACATGTTCTGGGATATCGCTTCGGTTGAGAGCAACCTGCTGAGCACTTCGGTCACGAACGATCCCCTGGACCCGGCCTTCTTTCACTTCAAGGAGCAGTCCTATCCGGTGTTTGGCGTAGTGCCTGATCGGATCACACTGCGCGAGCGTATTCGGCCCATGGGGCTCGAGGTGCTCGACGATCTGATCTCCTCGGGTGACCTGGATCAGCAGGTGCGCTTGCAGATGTCTACTTTCGACTTGCAGAGCACGGTACTGGAGTGGAGAGGTGAGGTCGGAGACTGTGTCTCTTCGAACTAGCGCCGGCTGATGGGGCGCTCTGGCTGAAGCGGTTTCAGCCCTCTACGCAGAAGCCAAAGATGGTGCTGTCATTGAGCGCTTCGGACGGTTCTTCAGAGTCGTCTGAAGCTGAGTCATCGTCATCGCCGCCAGGCTGGCAGTCGATACTGACGGTGCTCTCCCAATAACCCGGCATGATGAAGAGCAGTCCTGACACGGTGTAGTTGCCCGGCTCGCCCTCGCTGCCGCTGGGGTTGTTCGAGCCATGTTCGTGGTCAGGCATCCAGGGGTGAACGTCGAGGCTGCAGGAACTCAGGGCGGAGTCATCGGTGGCATCACGAGCGGAGAGCTCCCAGGTGTTGTCCCCGATGTCTGGTGGGTTGGGATCGATTGAGTGCAGCGTGAAGACAGCGCGTCCCTCAGCTCCCGTCTTCTCTATGTCCTCAACGAAGGCCTCGGCCCGGCTGTCCTCGACACAGGGGACTCCTGCCATCTCTCCGTGGTCATGATCATCACAGCCGGCGGACAAGCTGAGCAGAGCAAGCAGTGCGCTCGAATAGAGGGCGTGGTGGTAGGTGCGGCTCATCAGTGAAGACCCTAGCTCGCTTCTTGACTCCTGGGCCCGGGCAGTTCTTTTCCCTTCCGGCGTCGAATCAGCGCAAGAGTAAAAGCGAAGAGCGAGAGGAGAGAGCCGGGCGCTGCTGCCGAGCGAGATAGATCGGCCCCGCAGCCGCCGCTGGGGGCGGGCGGCTCGGGCTCGCCCAGGAACGAGAGTCGCTGAGGTGGGCTCCAGCTGCTGCGAGCACCGCGGTTGTCGATTCCGCTCACCGACCAGTACAGCTCGCCCGAGACCCGTGAGAGGGGCCAGGCGACGTAGGTATCGCCTTGTTCGTCCGCGGCGCTCGGCAGCACAGGACCACTCTCAGCGACCAGGTCAGTAAGCTCCTGGTCTCTCGCTACGGTGAACTCGAAGAAGTGCAGATCTCCCTCGGGGTCTCCATGCCCCATTGCTTCGAGCAGCACGCTGCCGCCACTGATCTCAGAATCCGGCCGCGGGTTGAGCACTGTGGGGATGCCAGGGGCCTCGTTCTCCCCGCGCACAAAGAAGTCGATGAGGTGAGGTGTTGAGCTGGCCCCATCGGTGTCGAAACATCGAAGCCGGGCGAAGACCTGCCGGTTCTCAGGGAGGGTGGTTCCTGTTGCTGCCATGTCCCACTGAACAAGTCCTGATTGAACCCCCTGAACCGTCCGTGACGAGTACTTCTTGGTGCCTAAATCGGCGCTTACATCTGTTTCGAACAGGAATTCTATTATTTGACCATCTACATCCTGCCCATAGTCTGCAATTAGAACAGGCGATGTTTCCTCAATCTGTTGGCCTTGCTGTGGAGATACTAATTGGCAGCCCGCTGGAATAGTGTTTATTCGGGAGAGTTGGAAGGAGCGAGCCTCGGTCCAGTCACCTTGGGCGCCATGCTCGTCGCGCGCTGCGACCCTCCAGGAGTAGTGAAGGTCCTCAATGAGAGGGGCGGATATCGTCCAGCTTGCCGAGGCGCCCTCTTCAGCATCGGCAGGCTCACTCTCCCCCTCCTCGACGAGCTCTCCGCTCGCATCGTACACCTCGATGAGATAGGTCAAGACATCGCGGTCGACGTCTTCAGATTGCAGCCACTGTAAGGTCACCGCCGGAGCAGAGATGCGCTCTCCGTCGGCTGGTTCCAGGAGCTGTGGCACGCCAGGTCTCTGGTTCTGCTGGTTCACGAAGAAGCTGCCGAGCGTGCTGTAGGGCCCCATCGTTGCCCCATCGTTGGCCCGTACTCGCCAGAATACGATGGCGTCCTCAGGTAGAGCAGAGTCCACTTTCCATCGCAGGGGCTCCTCACTGGAGGCCTCGGTGTTGCCCACAGCGAGGCTCTGGCTCAGCGTTGCGTCACTGAAGACCGCGAACTCGTAGCTGAGCTCGTCACCTTGAGGGTCGATAGCCTCCTCAACTTCGAGCCAGGGGGTCGGAGTTGCTACCTCGTCGCCTTCTGCTGGATGGAGTAGGAGGGGTCCTTCCGGTCCATCAAAGGACTGGGGGTCGGTGCCAGCCTGAAACTCATCGAGGCTCGTGACACCATCGCCGTCCGGGTCGAGCAGACCATCCCCATTGAGGCCGGGGTCGAGACCATGGAGTACTTCCCAGGAATCAGAGATTCCATCGCTGTCCAGATCTTCGAAGAGCACGCTGGGGGTCCAGGACTGCATGCTCATGGCGCCGTCGTCGTCGCTTACGAAGAGCGTGAGGGTGGGGGGACCGCCTAGCGTGTCCGCGTATTCCGGCGTCCAGGTGACCCGTCCGTTGCTCTGATCGAGGACCATCCCGGTGGGAGCAGAGGGTGCCAGGCTCCAACTCAGGATATCGTCGCCAGGCTCATCAACCCATGGCAGATAGCTGTAGAAGACGCCTTCAATGGCTATGGGCGGCGGCTGCGAGGTGATCGTGGGAGCCACGTTGCTGGTGATCACGGAGAGCACATCGGAGTCCGTGCCACCATCGCCGTCGGCTACCCCGACGCTTACCTGCCAGGTGCCGTTGTCGGGGAAGGCGTGGCTGATGCTGGCGCCTGTCTGTGCAGGGCTGCCGTCGTCAAAGTTCCATGTGAACAGCAACGATGCTGCATCCGTGGTGCTGGGATCGCTGGCGCTGGCGCTGAAGCTGAGTGTCTGCCCTTCTTCGCCGCTGGTGGGTCCGCTGATGGTCTGTAGCTGCGGCGGCAGATTGGCGATGACGGCGGTCTCGATGGCGGTGGCGATTCCGTTGTCCTCGTCGCTGACCGTCAGGGTGACCGAGTAGTTTCCGCTGTCGGGGAACGCATGGGTGGTAGAGCTGCCTGTCTCGACGGAAGATCCATCTCCGAAGTCCCAGTCGAAGCTCAAGGTGTCGTTGCCCGCATCGACGGCGGTCGCTGTGAAGCTGAGCACTTCCCCTTCGTTGCCGTTTGGCACGCTGATCGAGGTGATCGCTGGGCCCTCGTTGCTGATGGTGACGGTCAATGTCGAGTTGCTTGATGCACCATCGTCATCGGCCGCGGTGAAGCTGAGGGTGTAGACGCCGTCGTCCGGGTACGCGTGACTGGCGCTGAGTCCGCTGCTGGGTGGGGAGCCATCACCGAAGTCCCAAGTCCCTGTGACGACATCCGAGCTACCGGGATCAGAGACCTGCGCCGTCCAACTCAGTGCCTGTGCTTCGAGCCCAGAGATGTTGCCACTCAGATTTGAGATCTGAGGAGCGACATTAACCACATTGATGACCGCACCCTGCTGTGCGGTGCCCCCGTCACCGTCGTCGACGATCAGGGTGAGGTTGTAGCTACCTTCGTCGAGAAAGGTGTGGCTGGCCTGCGCGCTTCCCGCCGGTGCGGATCCATCTCCGAAGTCCCAGTGGTAGCTCAGGATGTCGCTACCAGGGTCGCTAGCCTGTACAGAGAACAGCACCGCATCGCCTTCGCCGTGGGGGCCCAGCGGAATGCTCGACTGAGTGATCGTGGGTGCGAGGTTGTTGATGGTGATCGGCGCCGTTGCTGAGCTGGCGTCGCCGTCGTCGTCGCTCGCGATCACGGTGACTGTGTAGCTGCCCTCGTCGAGCCAGGTGTAGCTGATGGGGCTGCCCACCTGCTGGGGAGAGCCATCACCAAAGTCCCATGTGTAGGACACGGAATCGCTAGGCACATCGCTCGCGGTGGCACTCAAGACGATGGACTCTCCCTCGTCACCGCTCGTGGGTACAGCGGTCGAGTCAATCACCGGAGCCAGGTTGCTGACGACGATGACTGCGCTGGCGCTGGTTGTCGCGCCGTCGTCATCACTGGCGGTGAAGGTGACTGTGTAGCTGCCGTTATCGGCGTAGGCGTGCTGGACGTTGGCGCTACCCGTCGCGCTGGAACCATCACCAAAGTCCCATTGGTAGCTCACACTGTCATTGGTGCCGGGGTCTTCGACCGTGACGCTGAACGTGAGGTTCTGCCCTTCACCACCGTTGGGCGCGATGAGATCGCTGAGGATAGGAGCGTGATTGGCCACAGTGACTACCATGCTGTCGGTCGAGGAGCCGCCGTCGCTGTCCGTGATGACGACCTCGAGGGAGTAGCTGCCTTCGTCAGCGTAGCTGTGCGTGAAGGTGTCGCCCCCTGTGCTGGCACCGGCTCCATCGCCCGGGTCCCAGGTGATTGTGTGTGTATCGCTGGCGCCCGGATCCGACCAGGTCAGGGTCCAACTCAGTGCTTCCCCTTCGTCTCCCTGGCTGTCTCCGCTGAGGGAGTCGATGCTCGGCGACACATTGGCGATGTTGATCGTCGTGGTCGTTGTGCCGGTGGCGATGCCCGAAAGACCGCAGTCTGAGGTGACCTCGAGCCCCACGGTTCGGGTGGCGGGACCGTTGAGAGCGCTCGCATTGAAGAGCGTGTTTGTACCGCTGGCGTCGTCGTAGCTGCCATCGCCATCCAGGTCCCAGTTGTAGATGCCGCTGCTGCCTTCAGCGTAGGAATACATCATCACTGCGCCGCCTTCGGCGACGTTGTAGGGGCCCCAGATCTTGGGATCAGGACACACGTTCATTGAGAAGCTGTCGATGCCCAGAGAGCCACTGCTCGTGTAGAGGACCAGCCAGTCAAGATCCATCCAGTCGAGATCGTTGGCGGGGAAGAAGAACAGGTCGCCCACTGCACCCGTCACGTTCAGCTGGACGCCGGTGGAGGCGATGAAGGTCTGGGTGCCGCTACGTTCTGCGATCTCGAAGTTGATCGGAGTGAAGGGAACGCCCTGGCGGGTGAACTCGAGCCAGTTCGAACTCTGCCCCTGGTAGGAGGCGATGTAGTCGCCACCCTGTAGCCAGCTTCCTGTCTCGAGCAAGCCCTGATTTACGGTAGCTCCGGCATCTGGGGTCCAGTTTCCGGTGACGGTGAAGGCGCCTTCCTGCCACGATGCCGGCTGACCGCTTGCGCCCGAAAACACCATGGTGAAGTGGGCATGGGCCGGCACTGATAGCAACACCGCTGCCAGTGCAACGCTGAAGCAGAGGAGAATGGGTTCTATCGCTCTCGTGGTGTTCGTCACCCCTACAGAGTAATCCGCTTTCTTGCGTTGTGACGCCAGTTCCCCTGTGGTTCAGAGCACGCTCAGGGTTATGATGGGCATTCGGCTTGTGGTTTCGCCCATCTTGCCTAAGCCGGGGAGGCTTCTCAGTGTTCCGAAATCATCTCAGCGCGCAGTTGTTCTGCGTCCTCTTGCTGCTCCCCTCGTCGGCCCTTGCCGGCTCGTTCAGTGACAGCTTTGACGATGGGTCTCTATCGCCGTGGTCATCTGCGCACGGCAACAACACCGTGAGCGGGGGCAATCTCCATGGGAGCGGGTTTAGTAATCACGTAACGCCCAATGCGGTGGTCAATGTGGGCTCGGGTAGTGAGACCAACA
>CAZEIY010000031.1:0-19266 GCA_964512375.1 uncultured Rickettsiales bacterium
TTACCGGGAACCCGATTCGGGCCGGAGTTGTCGAGCTGCTCACGTTGGATTCGACCGGAACGGTAGGTATCGGTCAGCGGTTGAAATTGTTGGTGGTTGGGGGGAGCCAGGGCGCGCGGCCCATCAACGAGGCGATGATGGACGCCGTCAAGCTGCTCCCCGAGGAACTGCAGGAGCGGGTGTACATCACTCATCAGACGGGCGATGCCGACTGCGAGCGGGTTACTGCTGCCTACGAAGAGTCGGGTGTTCAGGGCAAGGTGACTCCCTTTATTGGGGCGATGGCCGAGGCATATCGCTCAGCCGATGTGGTCTTGTGCCGAGCCGGGGCGCTGACGGTCTCGGAGTTGAGCATCTCGCAGCGTGGAGCCTTGCTGGTTCCCTATCCTCAAGCTATCGACAACCATCAGGAGCGCAACGCAGAGGTGTTGGTCGAGGCCGGCGGTGGTGAGATGATCCTGCAAGACAGTCTGAGCGGTGAGATGCTGGTGGCCACCCTACGCCGCTTCATCGACGCACCTCGCATCCTCCAGGAGATGGCCTGGAAGTCCGGCTCCCTGGCTCGGCCTCAGGCAGCGGTCGAAGTGGTCGACGAGATGTATCGGGCTATCGGCAGACCCTGAGCGGCTGAGTTCACCTCCGTTCCGGTCCATCGGCACCTTGGGCTGGCCCTTAGTAGTGTTGCTGGTACTCTGCTGACCGCAGCGACCTCGAAGCGCTTGCAGGTAGCACCATGAGATTCCTCGGCACACGACAGATTCACTTCGTTGGTATTGGCGGCATCGGTATGTCCGGAATTGCCGAGGTCCTGTGTAATCTCGACTATCGGGTTACCGGCTCGGACCTTAGAGAGTCAGCCACCACCAGACGTCTCACAGATATGGGTGTGCAGGTCTATATCGGCCACGCTCCGGCCCATATCGATGGTGCCCACGTCGTAGTTCGATCGTCGGCAGTGGGTCTCAAGAACCCCGAGGTGGCCGCTGCCCTGGATCGAGGCGTGCCGGTGATACCCCGAGCCGAGATGCTCGCAGAACTCATGCGCATGAAGCACGGCGTGGCCGTGGCAGGTACGCACGGCAAGACTACGACCACCTCGCTGTTGGCCGCCATCTTTGCGGCTGGAGGCCTCGATCCGACCGTCGTGGTCGGCGGTAAGCTCAATAGTGTCGGAACGAATGCAGTGCTGGGCCGTGGCGACTGGATGGTCGCTGAGGCCGACGAGAGTGACGGATCGTTCCTGCAGCTGTCTCCTACCTTGTCCATCGTTACGAATATTGATCCCGAGCACCTCGACCATTACGGCAGCACCGACGCCCTTCACGAGGCCTTTCTGGCGTTCATCAACAAGGTCCCCTTTTATGGCGCGACGGCTCTGTGTCTGGACCATCCGGTGATCCAGAATCTGCTGCCGCGGGTGAGCAAGCGCTATCTCACTTACGGCTTCACCAGCCAGGCGGAGTTGAGGGCGGTTGATGCTGAGGTTGAGGGTACAGTGTCCCGGTTTTCGGTTGTTCGCGGCGAGGAATTTCTTGGACCTATCACCCTCGGCATGCCTGGTCGTCACAACATCCTGAACGCGCTCGCTGCTACTGCCGTTGCTCTCGAGGCCGGCATCCCGTTCAACCTCATCCGCCAGGCACTCCAGCGATTTGAGGGTGTGCAGCGCCGCTTCACTCTGCGTGGGGAGGTAGGTGGTGTGACTGTGATCGACGACTACGCTCACCACCCGGCTGAGATTCGGGCCACCCTCGCCGCAGCCCGCGAGAGCTATGGGCGGCGCGTCGTCGCGGTCTGGCAGCCGCATCGCTACTCCCGCACCGTGGATCTGCGCGAAGAGTTCATGAGCGCATTCAACGACTGCTCGATGTTGCTGGTGATGGATGTGTATGCAGCCGGCGAGGAAGCCGTCGAGGGCATCGATGCTCACGGTCTCGCACGCGAACTGGGTCACCACGGGCACAAGGGTGCCATTGCCTGCCCGGACGCCGACTCGGTTCTTGATCTGTTGGGCACGCGCGCACGGAAGGGTGATGTGGTCTTGACTCTGGGCGCGGGCGACGTCACTCAGATCAGCCACGATTTGATTGAGATCCTCTCGGACGCCAACCCACCGACTCTGGAATTCGAGGCACGGTGAGTCTCAGCGAGGTTCAGCGCCAGGCTCTGCTCGACCTTGAGGTGGGCAGGGTGCACCTGGACGAGCCCATGAGCAGCCACACATCCTTCCGCATCGGCGGTCCAGTGGATGCCTACGTGCAGGTGAGTGACCTCGCCGCACTGCAGCGGCTGCTGTCCTGGTGTCGTAGCGAGCGTCTGCCTGTGATGACCGTCGGTGGGGGCTGCAACCTGTTGGTGCGAGATGGCGGGATCAGGGGAGTTGTGCTGCGCCTGGGAAGGGGGTTTCGGACCCTCCGTTTTCTTCGCGGGCCGGACTCTCAGATCACTGACGATGCCGGTGAGGTCGATGCCGTCTCGCGCTTCTCGGCGTCGGTGACGGCGGTTGAAGATGCAGTTGAATCGGAGACCGCTGCATCCGTCGATCTACCTGTGGACGATGACGGCCTGGTGCGTCTACACATCGATAGCGGTGTGGTTGTGCCGACCCTATTGCGTTTTTGCGTGCGCTGGGGCCTGGGAGGAGTGGAAGGGCTTGGTGGCGTTCCCGGGACTATTGGCGGCGCCCTGGTCATGAACGCTGGCACCCACCAGGGTGAGCTCGGCGACGTGGTCGAGGAGATGTTCGTGGTTACCCAGGATGGCATGACGCGCACTCTGGGACGAGGTGACTTTCGGTTCGAGTATCGCAAGCTTTATCTGCCCGATTTGTTGCTCATCACCGGGGTAACCCTGGCCTTGCGGCCTCGCCCTGGCACACAGGTGCAGCAGGACATCCGCGACCTGGTCTCGTACCGGAAGAACAGTCAGCCCATCGGCCTGCCCAGCGCGGGCTGTCTGTTCAAGAATCCTGAGGGAGCTGCGCCCGCTGGAAAGCTCATCGACGAGGCCGGCCTGAAGGGGCTGAAGGTGGGCGGCGCCTCGGTTTCCGAGGTGCACGCCAACTACGTCGTAAGCGATGGTAAAGCCAGCGCAGCAGATGTTCTGGCTTTGATAGAACAGGTGAAGGCACGAGTGCTCTCCGTTTACGGGATTGATCTGGCCGAAGAAGTTCGGATCGTCGGCTCCGATCCGCTCGATTAGCGGATGCATGCAGATCGCATGTAAATGCTCGTAACGAAATCGGAATCTCGATATTGACAGTGTTGGCGCATTTTCCCACAATGGGTTATTGGGAGCGTGTGCCAAGTAGCTGAGTTGGCTCCCGGAGCAGGTAGCAGATGACAATTTCAGGCGGCCGCGCCGTACGGAATCGCAAACTAAGCGAACGAAGAATCGAGCAGCGTAAGCGGCAGCGGGCTTCGCAGGGAAGAGAACCGTTCGTCGCGAACGCCAGCGGAACCTTTCCTGCCGTGCGCCCCCCACAAGAAGCAAGAACCACCCAGGAGATCACCTTGTCGGATCGGCGACGTCCCGGTCGTGGATTCGGTGGTGTCCCTCATTCAGGTGCTGAGACGAGCTCAGTTGAGTCCCCAGCCAGTGGTCGTATCACGATGCGCTCGGATCTGGGTCACGTTACGGGCGAGTTGCTCTTTGAGGTGCTCTGCAAGCTCGTGGTCGTCGTTGTGTTCCCGGTGCAGTTGGTTTTTCTGATGTTGAGGCCCCGCGAGCTCTTTCGCCGACTTGGTGAGGCGCCTGGGAGGCTGCGCTCTACGGCTCGGCGCTTGCGTCTGCAGACCCGGGACCCGGAGACCGCAGCGGGGCGTATGTGGGACTCGGTGCGTTTATCGGCCCACTTCGTTCGCGAAGAGATGGCCGACATGCAGGATGGCTTCCCCAGCTTGAATGACGTGGCTCGCAGTGGAATGGGCGCTGTCAGCAAGGGTGGCAGGCATGTGAGTGGCCGGATCAGCTCGCGGTTGAGCACCAGCAGTGAAGAAGTCTATGACCGCCTGCAGCACTCTGCCGCCCTGGGTCTGGTCGCGGGTGTCGTCGTAGTCGGTCTCTTTGTGGCTGGCTATCAGGGGCTGGAAAACCTCAAACAGAGCGAGCGCCTGACGATTCAGGGTATCGAGGTGCAGGGGCTTGACCGGGTCGATCGTGACGAGTTGCTCAGTGAGCTTCGGGTCGGCGAGGGAGACAACCTCCTCGAGTTGCAGTCCAGTGCGCTCTCTGCCCGTGCAGCCGCTCTCCCCTGGGTGGACAGCCTGTCGCTTCGCCGTGACCTGCGAGGTCAGCAGTTGGAGCTTGCTGTGGTCGAACACAAACCAATGATGTTGCTGGCCGGCTCCCCGATTCGGCTACTCAACGAGAGCGGTGAGGCATTCAAGGTGCTTGAGGCCAAAGATCCAGTCGATCTGCCCTTCCTTAATCTCGTTGATGGAGCTGGTCTGGACCAACCAGAGCTAGTGCGCGAAGCAGCCCATGGCGCAGTTCAGATCCTGCACGCGCTCGCATCCGGAACCGCGCTGCGCGAGGTCCATGTCTCAGAGATTCGGTTCGAGGGTGATGACGGGTATGTGGTCGTGACACGTACGGGAATGCCGGTGCGACTGGGACGCGAGGATTTCGCTGTACGTCTCGGACGTCTCGAGCGTGCGGCTCGCAGCGGCTCCCTTCCGCTCCATGCGCTGGCGTCAGTGGACCTGGGCCTGCGGGACCGACTCGTCGCAGTGCCTCGCAGTGCTCGCAGTGCTCGTCGGGCAGTTCGCAAGGGGGTGTCAGCACAGCCGATGGGCCCCGAACAGCGCGCTCGTGTCCTGGAACTCCAGGGAACCCCCCGCGACAAGGCTGCTGACTGGGGGCATGCCGGCCAATGAATAACCCCGGGCCCCGCGATTCGGTCATCGTTGGACTCGACATTGGCACCAGCAAGGTGGCTTGTGTTGTTGGTGAGCGCAATAGTTTCGGTGGAGTCGACATCACTGGGATCGGCTCGCACCCGTCGCGAGGCCTGCGCAAGGGCGCTGTGATCAATATCGAGGATACGGTCCGTTCTATTCGTGCGGCTGTGGAAGAGGCCGAGATGATGGCCGGGGTTGAGGTCAACTCGGTCTACACCAACATCGCTGGGGGCCATATCCGCTGTGTGAACAGCACGGGAATGGTGCCCATTCGTGGTGGTCAGGTGGCACAGACCGACGTCAACAAGGTGTTGGAGGCAGCACAGACCGTGGCCATCCCAATGGATCGACGGGTCATCCACGTCATCCCCCAGCAATTCAAGATCGATGAGCAGGAGGAGATCGAGGACCCCCGCGGCATGAGCGGGGTGCGGCTTTCAGCAGAGGTGCATATTGTCACCGCCGCAGTCGCCGCAGCACAGAATATTGTTCGCTGCTGCGATCTGATGCAGTTGGGGGTGCGTGACATTGTTCTTGGGCCGCTCGCCAGCGCCGAGGCGGTGCTCACAGATGATGAGAAGGAGCTGGGCGTACTGTTGCTTGATGTTGGCGGCGGCACGACCGATCTCTCAATCTACTCGCAGGGAGCTGTGCTGCACTCCTTCGTCCTGCCCGTTGGGGGGGACCACATAGACAACGACATCGCGTATGCGCTGCGGGCATCGAACACGGTGGCTGCTCGCATCAAGCAGGATCATGGTTGCGCTCTGCGCGATCTGGTGCAGGAGAGTGAACCCTTTGACTTCATGCAGGTCGGAGGTGACCGCATCCACACCACCACACGGGGAATGCTCAGCGAGGTCATCGAGCCGCGCGTCAGCGAGATGTTCGAGCTCTTGTCCACGGAACTGCGTCGGATTGCCCACACCGGAGTGCTGCCCGCGGGGGTGGTAGTTACCGGTGGAGGTAGTCAGTTGCCGGGCATGCTCGAGGCTTCGGAGCGATTCCTCGGCATGCCAGCACGCCGGGGCATCCCTCGTGAGGTGGGTGGCTTGAGTGACGTGGTGGGAACACCGGAGTACGCAACGGGAGTCGGACTGGTGAAGTTCGGTCTCGAGAACTACGGATCGCCAGGGCCCTTCGGCTCCGGCAAAGATCGAGGCCTCATGGATCAAATCAAGGGCAGGGTAGGTCGCTGGTTCGACCTGGCCTTCTAAGTGCGGCGAGGAATGGAGGAGGACAATGTCCGACGAAGAAGAGAACACCATCCAATTTGCGGCTGAGCCGCGGGACGGGGAGGTCGACGAGATCTCCATCCGCGTGATCGGTGTCGGGGGCGGCGGCGGAAACGCCGTCAACACGATGGCTAGATCCGGCCTCAGCAATGTGCGCTTTGTCGCAGCCAATACGGATCAGCAGGCGCTCGCTGAGTCGGATGCCGACGAGGTGTTGGCCCTGGGAGTCGGGCTGACCCGCGGCCTGGGTGCAGGCGCTCGGCCCGAGGTCGGGCGGGATGCTGCGCGTGAGAGCCGCTCGCGGATTGAGGAACTCGTGGCCGGGGCCGACATGGTCTTTGTCACCGCCGGCATGGGGGGCGGAACCGGGACGGGAGCTGCGCCTGTGATCGCGCAGGTTGCTCGCGACGTGGGCGCACTGTGCGTGGCCGTGGTGACACGACCGTTCTCCTTTGAGGGCAAGCGCAGGCGTCGCACAGCGGAGTCGGGCATCGAGCAACTCAAGGACGCCGTCGATACGCTCGTGGTCATTCCAAACGATCGCCTCGTAGCGCTGGCCGGCCCAGATATGAGCACAGTTGACGCCTTTAAGCTGGCTGACCAGGTCCTGCTGGACGCGGTACGCGGTGTCGTCGATCTGATTCATGTGAAGGGAGTGGTCAACGCTGACTTCGCTGATGTCCGCACGGTGATGAGCATCCCGGGCATGGCGATGATGGGTATGGGTACGGCTACCGGGGATCTTCGCTCTATTGAGGCGGCGCAGCGGGCCATCAGTTCTCCACTTCTCGAAGAGGCAGTCATTACCGGAGCGCGCGGCGTGCTCGTGAACGTCACCAGTAACTCGAAGCTGCGGCTTGCCGAGCTGACCGAAGCGGTCAGTCTGATCGAGGAAGAAGCACACGAGGATGCTGAGGTGATCTTCGGTTGGGTGGTCGATGACTCGATCGGCGAGGAGGTGCGGATCACCGTACTGGCGACCGGTATCGAGTCCATCGAAGAGGCCCGTATCGAGCCGCTTCCCGACGTCACCAGGCCGAGCATCCCGCGCATCCTCAAGACCGAGGTGCCTCGTCCCATTCCAGTGAGTCCATGGGCCACGCTACCCTCCGCAGCCTACGACTTACCTCCGGCGGTCCGTGGTGCTCGCAGTGACTCGCCATCGGCAGACATGAGCCTGCTCGAGCGTAAGGGCAGCGAAGTCTTTCAGGCGAGCGTAGACGAAGACATGGCGCACCTGGATCGCCCGACCTTCGTACGTAAACTGGCGGACTGACGGCGGCCCGACGGCAAGAGCAGCCTTGAGGTCGGCCTCAGGCTGGCTCGGTCACTCGCCGCAGCAGGTCCAGGGACTCCAGAGCTGCACCCGAGCCTCGTGCTACACAGAGCAGCGGCTCTTGAGCAACAATGACGGGCAGGCCCGTGACCTCCCGCAGACGCTCATCGAGGCCAGCGAGCAGTGCGCCGCCCCCAGCGAGAATGATGCCTTGCTCCATGATGTCGGCAGCGAGTTCTGGAGGAGTGTTCTCGAGGGTGTAGCTCACGGTCTCGACAATCTCCGATAGCGGTTCGCGGAGTGCCTCATATATCTGACTGGAGTCGATGGTGAGGGTGGTGGGTACGCCTCGGCGAAGATCACGTCCCTTCACCAGCATCTCTTTCGGTTCGGGGAGCGGAAAGGCGCATCCGACCTCGATCTTGACCCGTTCGGCGGTGCGACTTCCGATGAGCAGTCCATGTTCGCGACGGATGTATTCGATCACTGCCTTGTCCATGCGATCGCCACCTACACGCACTGACTTGGAGAACACGATGCCTCCCAGGGAGATCACAGCGACCTCGGTGGTTCCTCCGCCAATGTCGACAATCATGTTGCCGCGTGGGTCGGTCACCGGAAGGCCTGCTCCCAGGGCCGCAGCCATGGGTTCCTGGATGAGGTAGACCTCGCGGGCACCCGCTGCATGCGCCGAGTCGCGCACAGCACGTCGCTCGACTTCGGTGATGCCGAATGGGATGCAGATAACCACGCGCGGTCGGACGAAGGCGCTGCGGCCATGAACCCTGCGAATGAAGTAACGGAGCATCGCTTCGGTGACATCCAGGTCGGCGATGACGCCGTCCATCATCGGTTGGATGGTCTCGATGCTGCCTGGCACCTTGCCCAGCATCTCCCGAGCTTCGGTGCCAACCGCCAGCACGGTTCGGTTGCGAGGGTCCTTGTTGACTGCCACTACCGATGGCTCTTCGAGCACGATCCCGCGTCCCTGGACGAACACGAGGGTGTTCGCCGTGCCGAGATCGATGGCAAGATCCGTAGAGAAGTAGCCGAGTAGCCAGTCCAGGAACATCAGTGCGCCGGTGGAGCGGAGGGGAGCTCAGCCCTTGGTGTCGAGAAGGTCACGACCACTGCCCAGCTTGTTGATAAAGCGCAGTTCCTTCTTTAGCTGCTGAGCAATTCCAGTTGCGTAGATCTCGAGGCTCTGGGTGCCGGTACGAAGCAGTACCTGCTCGCCATTATTGAGCACGAGAGAGACCTTCCAGATATCGCCGGCCATGATGAACTGACGACCTTCGAGCAGCACCTGCTGGACGTCGTTGAAGTTGACCTGGCGGGCTTTGGCGGAGCGGAACGTCGAGGTGTAGACGAGGACAACGCGTTGCTCACTGTGATCAACGACGGCGCTGCCCAGTTGTCCGCGGTGGTAGCGAACGTTCCAGGCCCACATGCCCCCGGCACCGACCAACAGAGTCAGCAGTAACAGGCCGATAATTGGACCCACCAGGGAGCGTCTATCGGCGGCAACGATCTCATTGAAGCAGTCCTTGCAGCGCGGAGCGCCGACGGGGACCTCAGCGTTGCAGTGCGGGCAGTCAAAGGTTGGGTGGGACACGACAGGAGCCTTTCGGGGTAGTCGGCTGTGCTGCGGCACGTCAGTTTCGGCTGTGACCGCGCGCACACCCTACCAGTGTCGACGACAGCCTGCGCAACCTTGTGGAAGGAGCAGCTGTAAGCCACTGTAAAGACAAGGCAATTATTGGCCAGCAGGACCGTGCCAGGAATGCTTGACTTCCCTTCGGTTGCGCTGCTAGAAATCCTGCTGCCTGGGAGTCTCCTGGGCTCTTGTTGAGCCTGCTCTTCACGTCGTCCCCGGCGCACAACCAGCCCGAACTTCGGGAGGTCTCTTTTGCCTGTCCGTGCTCTATTCAGCCCGCTTTCTGTATTCCTTCTGTTGGTGGCACTGCTTCTGCCTAGTCAGTTGTTCGCGCAGGCGACCACAGCAACACTCAAGGGCGAGATCGTCGACCAGAGTGACACCCCGCTGGCAGGGGTGAAGCTGACGGTGACCTCAGATAATTTGCAAGGTGGTCGCGAGGCCATCACCGGCGAAAATGGCCTGTTCCGTTTTCTGGCTCTGCCCCCCGGCACGTAC
This sequence comes from uncultured Rickettsiales bacterium, assembly GCA_964512375.1. Taxonomy (GTDB): domain Bacteria; phylum Myxococcota_A; class UBA796; order UBA9615; family UBA9615; genus UBA6601. The sequence goes on from CAZEIY010000031.1 coordinate 9,568, forward strand.
CGCGTGGACATCGAGAAGGAAGGCTTCAAGACGATCATTCGTTCCAACTTGAGCCTGTCGGTGGGTCGCAGCGTCAACTTGAAGATGGTCATGGAGCTCCCCGAGGTCGGCGAGACGGTTGAGGTCATTGATCGCCGCCCGGTCATCGACACCGAGCAGACTACGCAGAGCATGACCTTGAGCGCCGACTTCCTGGGCAATCTGCCTTCAGGACGCTCGTTCCAGGACGCGGTCCAATTCCTGCCCGGAGTCACGGGTGGCGGCAACCCGAACATCAGCGGTGGCGCGATGCAGTCGAACCAGTACTACCTGGACGGCGCAAGCACGACAGATCCGGTGACCGGAACGTTCTCCATGAACTTCAACTTCGACGCCATTGAAGACCTCGAGGTGATCACTGCTGGCTACGACGCTCGCTACAACCAGGGCCTCGGTGGAACGATCAACATTGTCACCAAGTCGGGCGGAAACACCTTTGAGGGTGACTTCAGTGGCTACCTGGAGACAACCGCGCTGACGCAGTCGGGCTCTGAGTACTTGAGTCTCGCTCGCAACGAAGTCACCTCAGTTGATCTCAATGCCTCTCTCGGTGGCCCCATCGTCAAGGATCGTTTCTGGTTTTACCTGGCCTATCAGTACTACCGGTCGGTGCGCCTGAATCAGAATGGCATCGATATTGGTCGGGACTTCGTCAAGTATCCGCTGCTGCCACAGGTCGTGAATGGCCACTTTGTTTTGGCGAAGCTGACCGCACAGCCTTTTGCGCGCAACAAGTTCACCTTGTCGTTCCGGGCAGATCCCATGAGCTTCGAGAATACCCAGCAGTCGGTCTATACGGTGGGTGACGCTGAGGCGTTGTGGCGTCAGGGCGGGTTCTCGCTCAGCCTCGCACACGAGGCACGCATCGGGGGCCGGGCGGTCCTGACGACGACCGCCTTCTATCAAAACTCCAGCATCTTCGTTGACCCGGTTGCCTGGAAGGACTGCGATGAGCGCGACGTGATTGGTCGGTGCCTCGATGCGGACAAGCAGCAGAGCGCGATCTGGGCCAATCAGGGAGGACTGAATCACGGCTCTTATGGTCGCTACAATCTCAGTCGTCGCAATCGCTTCTCGATCAAGAGTGACTTCGAGCTCGGGATCGACCGCCTGCTGGGCTCGCACACCCTCAACGCTGGTGTGGAGTTTGCGCCCGTCTGGCACACCAGCGACTTCGGCTACATCGGCAACAAGATCTTCATCAAGAGCCCTGTCGATGCAAACAACGACGGTACTTTGCAGGTGGACGAGGTCTCTGATCTCGATAGCTACGTCAACGAGGCGCGCTACGTCGTGGTCAACAGTGACCGTGAGCAGGAGTTGGGCCTGGTCTTTAATGGCTACCTCCAGGATCGATGGATTCCCGTTCGCGGCTTGAGCATCAATGCGGGCGCTCGATATCTTCGCGCGCGTCTGCAGAACAACATCGACCAGGCGATTATTGATAGTAGCGCGGTGAGTTGGGGCGTCGGCGCCGCCTGGGACCCCTTCCGCGACGGCAAGACCCGCATCTCTGCCAACTTCGCTCAGATAGCAGATCCCGGCTTTCTTGAGCTCAGCGGCTACCTCAATCAGAACACGTTCAATTACGAGTACTACCCCTGGGAAGAGGCGCAGCAGAAGTGGGGCGAGGAGAGCACTCGTGCATCCACGCCGGCCAGCAACATCAGCCATCCCGACTTTGTGGTGGCTCGTAGCAACGAGGTCTTCCTGTCGGTTCAGCGCGAGATCGCGCGCGACCTGGGGGCAGAACTCAACTTCGTATATCGCAAGTTCACCCACATGTGGGAAGACGACGAGGTCAACGTGCTCTGGAACGACAACGGCACCGACTCGGTTGGCTTCCGAAATGGAATCGCCGAGGACGTCTACCGTCTGCGTACTCCGCAAGAGAGCAAGCGTGACTACTGGGCCATGACCCTCATCGTGCGCAAGCAACTGAGTGACAACTTCCAGATGCTGGGCTCGTACACCTACTCGAGGCTCGTTGCTAACTCTGCCGGTCGCAGCGCTGGTGATCGCATTGGCCTGTCACCGGACTTCGACAACCCCACACAGCGGTACTACGAGGACGGCATCGCCGGAAGCGACCAGCCTCACGTGTTCAAGCTGCAGGCGGCCTATGACAACCCGAACATCTGGAAGATCGCCGAGAAGTTCAGCATGGGTTACTCGGTGGGTGGCGCCATGGACTTCCGCTCCGGCACCCCAATCAATCGCCTGCAGTACAACGCATGGCGTCAGGGGTATGGCAACTACATCAGCAAGCGCGGCACCCAGGAGCGTCTGCCGGCCTATCTGGGCCTCGACCTTCGCGCTGCACTGGCGATGTCCATTGCCGGTACCCAGGTCGACATCATCGTGCAGATCTTCAACATCCTGAACAGTCTCGATGTGCGGAGCGCCGACCAGCGCGCTCTGACCTCCGATGGTCTGCCAGTCTTCGGAACCCAGTCGGGCGCAGTGTTCGCTCGTCCCACCAGCTACCAGTCGCCTCGACGCTTCGAGTTCGGCGTGCGCTTCAGCTTCTAAGCCAGAGACGAGGAACACGAAAATGTACAAGCAACTGCGATCTTTAAAGACTCTCCGCCTGCCGCTCCTACTGGCCTGCTCCTTGCTGGCTCTGGCTTCGCTGCCGCTGCTCCTTGCCGGTTGCATCGGTGAAGAGACTGGTATCCCCCAGCGCCACGTGCACGGGGTGTTGACCCTCGATCCCCTTGGCCTCTGGGAGAAGGAACCCAATCCCCGCGCTGAGACAGCAGATCTCAACAATGACACGCTGCAGACCGCGGATGGCCCGTACGAGATCAGCTACGCGTACCACCGTATTCGCGGCATTGCTGATCTCACCTGTGACGAGATCACCACAGAGGACAGTGACGTGGACTGCTCCGCGATCCTCTTTCAGCCCGCTCGCGACGAGGACTGGTTCCGGATCACTACGGACTACTTCGGGCCTCTGGTCTTCAAGGCACGCTCTGTCGAGGACGACGACGAGATCGACGTCGACATCGTCGTCATGGACGGTACCGGCTCCGAACTCTACTCCGATCCGAACGCGCTGATTCCTTTGCTCGATGATGAGGGCAACCCCGTCACCGATGACGAGGGCACCGAACTGCAGGCCTTTGCTGAGGCTCGCTTCGGCACCGAGACCGAGCCGGACAAGGAGTTTCTGGTCAAGGTCACCGTCAACGCTGATGATGACAACGTCGAGTATGACCTCATCATCGTCGGCAACGACCCCCGCCTGCATCTGATTGAGGCCGGCATCGAAGGCGACAGCGCGACGTTGAACCTGGACCTCGCCTATCCCACTGTTCAAGGGCCCCTGGAGCTCAAGGTTGGCGCCTACCTGAGCAGCGACATCGAGTCCCTCGGCAGTCCAGTAGGAGGCACTGGCTGCACAGACTGGGAACTCGATCAGGACTCTGAGACCTTCTGGTGTGCCTGGGACATGCATTTCCTGCAGCAGGTGTCCATCGAGGCCGACACCATTATTCCCGACATGAACGACGGCAAAGACAACGACTGTGATGGCACCGCGGACACGGGCACTGAGTCCCGTGATGAGGATGGCGATGGCTACAGCGTGCTTGCTGGCGACTGCAATGACACCGATGCAGAGGTGCATCCCCACCGTGGTGACACGGCTGGCGATCGTAAGGACAACGACTGCGACGGTTGGGCTGATAACGGCCCCGATGACGTGGACAACGACTCGGATGGTTACTGTGAGAATGGTCGAGATCTGAACTCCGATGGCTTCTGCCGTGGTCAGGTCGAGGTCAACAGTGGATTCGGTGTGGGCGACTGCAACGATGCAGATGCTGCCATTTACCCGGGGCTCGACAACGAGATCCCATGGAACTCGATCGATGACGACTGCAGCGCAGGAGATGCGCAACTCGATTTTGTTACCAACTACGACGATGACCGAAGCGTGGTCGGTGGGCTGACTCCCCACGAGTGGTCTGATCTCGAGGAGTTAGCCTGCGGCACAAACCCGTTCGACCCTACTGACTTCCCCGTGGATTCCGAGGGTGATGGCTACTGCGACAGCGATTGCATTGGCACAGTCGGATGCGCTCAGGACACCGATGGTGATGGCTTCCATAACTGGGAGGAGGTCAACTGCGGGTCGGATAGCGAAGTGGCAGATGACGCCATGCCCGACTTCGACGGGGACGGCATCTGCGATGGCTCGGACGACGACGCCGATGGCGATGGTTTCGCCAAGCTGACTCCCGCAGGTGGCGCTGATTGTCACGACAAGGATGCTTCTATTCATCCGCACCTCACCGACGAGACGGGGGGGATGCTCTCCTTCAACTACGACGTCACCGATGGCATCGACAATGACTGCGATGGCATCATCGACGAGAATCGTGACTGGACCCTGCAAGCTGACGGCACCTTCGTCCAGAACGTCTCGTATGAGACGGAAGATCAGGACGGTGATGGCTACACCCTGGCCCTTCGCGACTGCGATGACACCGATGCGAACATGCACCTGGGTAACTACGAGGTTCGCAGTGCGAACGTGGTGACGACGGACTTTGAGCTCGTGCACCTGTTTGCTGGCGATGTTGCTTCGCTTAACAACACCATTGAGAAGCCAGGCGGTCGTAGGGTTACCGAGTTGACGCCGTACAACCTGCAGAAGGACCGAGTGGCCTGGACGTTGAATCGCGACGAAGAGCAGGGCAATCCGCCTACCCTCGAGGTGACGGGTAGCGAGGACGCCATTCCTGTCCTACATGCCTGGTTTGCGAAGCAGCCTGAGGTGGGCAAGACCTGGTACGAGACAGAGGACAGCAACGATGCCACCATCGTTGGCTTCAGCATCGAGGACGCGGACGGTGATGGTTACACCGATGCTCCCTGGGCTGAGGGTCACTTCCAGGAGTTAGGAGAGGCGGCTGGCGCAGGCAAGACCAATGTGCTTCGTGGCAGCATCTCGAGCATCGAGGCCGATAGCTGGGCTGGAGACAATGACGGCTACCACATCACCTTCCCAGAGGCCGGCTTGATCTCTGCCGAGATCGACTGGGCAACGGGCGGTGGCGACTATGATGCTCGATTCCATTGCTACTATTTCTCAGCGAGTAACGCCCCTAACTACTACGTCATTCCCTTTGATCCTTCCATCGCTGATCTCAGTAAGCCCGAGGAAGGTACGACCATCGTGCCACTGCCCGATGGGTCAGATTGCTGGTTCGTCGTGGTTGGCTACGCGGGTTCTCCGGGTGATTACACGGTCAAGATCACTCCGCAGGGTAACTAGCTGGCTCCTGCGCTGTGCGGTGGGAGCGACCCGTGCGGGCTCCTTTGCGCCGTGATATTTGCAGCCACCGATCGACGTCGGGCACAAACACGCCCGACTGAGGGGTGCTGACCTTGCAGTAAGGAATGGGGACTTGGAGAATCAGCCCATGAGATCCCTATTGCTTCTTGCCCTGTTCGCCCTGCTACCGGTTGGCCTATGGGGCTGCTCCAGCGCTGATCTTGCCGGTGCCGAGATGGCACCCACGTCCTTCTCCGAGCAGGCCATTGGTGAGTCTCTGCTCTTTGTGGGTACCGATCCCATCACCTTGAGCACCGACCTCTATCTCGTGGGCGCATCGTCCAGCCAGAGTGATACCCCCTCCATTGCCAGCGCCGAGTCGTACTCGCTCGAGCGTCTCACCGACACGGGTCATGAGGACAGTGAGTTGCTGCTCCCTGGTGAGCAACTGTTCACCGATCATCAGCCCCATCCTGTGCCGGATCTTCAGGGCAACCGCATCGCGATGGTGGTCGTCCAGAGCAACATCGAGGGTCCGGTAGCGGCAGGTAGGGTGGGTGTCTTCGACCTGACTGGCCGCGAACAGCGGGTGGGCCCCGAGATCTCGGGACTTAGAGGAGTGCACTTCACGGCGGAGGGGACGAGCCTCGTCCTCGAGCGCAGCGGCGAGTATGGCTTGCTTGAGCTGTTGATCGTGCCAGTCGACGATCTCGATGCCGATCCCATCGCCGCCTATCTCGGTGATGAGGGAAGCGAAGGCGGCTTCTCGCATGAGTTCGCCGGCGTCATCTTTGGTAGCGACGACTTCCTGGTGGTGAGCAGCAATGAGGCTTCTGGCACGAGCACAGTCTTGCGAGTCGATGCACTCAGCGGAGTCGGTACGGTCATCAGTGGCGAGCTCCATGGCTTGCTCACGGAGCCCAGCCTGAGCAGAGATGGGACCATGCTCGCCGTGACTCTCACCCAGGTTGATGACGATAAACGCGCAGTTGTCGTGATTGATGATGAGGGAACGGCACATCACGTCACTGACGTCTTCGAGTTTGACTGCTATTGGCCCTCGTGGTCGCCCACGATGGATGACAAGTTGAGCTACCAGTTGACGTTTGTCTGCCAGAATCCTCTGTCGAGTCGTCCCGATATCGGTCTGTGGTCGTCGAGCACCTTACCCAACCTGGAAGCCGCTAGTGACACCTCTGAGTCCGACCCGGACAGCAGTGATTCCTACGATGCTGCATTGCTCACCGCTGTCAGCCAGCCATCCATCTTCGAAGGCACGATGGACGGCCTCGTGGTACGCAGCCGCCCGCAGTGGGACCCCCTGGGTGAGGTGCTCATCTTCGGGGTCTCTACGCACGATGAGGCGATGTCTGGATCGGGTATGACGCTGCTCGTGCTTCCTATCGGGGGCACGGCGTACTCCATCTACAGTGGTGGCGGTACCTCGGTGGACTGGGTGCATTTCTCGGCGGACGCTGAGGACCAGAGCCTGTTGCTGTGGGAGCGTAGCGAGACGGGTCTCGAGGACACGGCTGCATCTGTTGGAGGTCAGCCGATTCGAGTGGTGGGCATTGCTGAGCCTGATCCTGCGCCTACCTATGTGAGCCTCGGCCAGGACCTGCTCGTCTCCTACCCGATGTTTTTGGGTGAGAACACCCACTTCTATCCCTGAGAGCGGCACCCCCATGCTGCAGTCTCTCCACCGGATCTGGTATCGCTTCTCACTGGCCTGCATGCCCTTAGGGGTAGCGCTATGGCTGGTGGGTATGTACCTGCCCAGTTACTACATCGCGGCAGGTGGGATCGCCCTGACAGCCCTCGGTGCCTTCGCCTGGCACGACGACCAGCACCCGGATCATCCCCGGGCTTGAGCCTGAGGGCCCTTATCGGGGCACAGGCACGAAGCTGGAGACACCGCGCAGGTTGGGGTCGATGCGCATGGGCTGGTGAACCGGGGGGAAGGCTCTCTGGGCACAGTCCATGCGATCGCAGAGCCGACAGCTGACCCCGATGGGTACGCTGGCTTCCAGGTTCGAGAGGTCGATGCCGTCGGAGTAGACCAACTCTTCTGCGCGGTCGACGGTGCAGCCAATGCCAATGGCGTGCACCGTGTGCGGTGTGTGAAAGCCACCGCGCCCCTTGGGGATGGTGGTGGCGAAGCAGAAGTAGCTGTCACCGCCGGGCATGGTCGATAGCTGAACACGGATTCTTCCCGGGCTGAGGAAGGCCTGGAACACGTTCCAAAGTGAGCAGGCAGCGCCAAAACGTGCGAAGCGGATGCCGGTGGCGCTAAAGCGCTTGCTGATGTTGCCGGCGATGTCGACTCGAACCATGTGCAGTGGAATGCCCTCGGCACCAGGTCGTCTCAGGGTTGTCAGGCGATGGCAGATCTGTTCGACGCTCGTGCGGAAGCGGTGACCCAGGATCTCGATGTCGTAGCGCTCCCGGCGCGCGGCGGCGAGGAACTGCTCATAAGGCATGAGGACGGCCCCCGCGAAGTAGTTCGCGAGTGCCATGCGGGCCAGGTTCTCGGAGTCGGGCGAAGAAAAGGTGTTGCTGCCGAGCAGGTGCTCAATGGACTCGGACTGGCTGAGCAGACCTATCTGGTGTGCAAGCTGGAAGTTGCGGCTGCGTGGTGGGAGCAGCTCACTCAGGGTCAGCTCACGTCGCTCTTCGTCATAGCGCTTCATGGTGCCGGGGTCCTGGCCGGCACGTGAGAACCGCACGTCGACCATCAACTCCTCGCGTAGGTATCGCAGCAGCCCTTCGTGCAGGTTGTCCAGGCTGAGACGCCCCCGCGCCCAGATCATGTCCGCCCCGTCTTCGAGCGTGGGGAAGTAGTTGAAGTGGGTCTGGATGAGATCGCTGACCTCTTCGCTGGGCAGACGCCCCGGAGATGTCGAAGTCACCGCAACTCCATCGACGTCGCTGTCTACTCGAAGGTCCTGAGACTCTCGCCGCTCACGGTAGGCCTCGAAGAGTCCGAGAACCGCGCGAGCAACTGTTGGAGCGTGGGTTACGAACTCGCGCATCTCGGTAGTGGTCAGGTCCTGCTCCTCGAAGAGGTCATCGCTAAAGCACTCGATGAGGTGCTCGAGCAGGCGCTCATCGTCTTCCCGGGCGAAGCTCAGCACGTCCACCTTGAACTGCCGCGCCAGCTTGATCAGCAGGTTGGCCGTGACCGGCCGCCGGTTGTGCTCAATGAGATTTACGTAGCTTGACGACACGCCCAGCTGGCGGGCGAACTCGACCTGCGTCAGGGAGTGGCGCCGCCGCAGCGCGCGCACCTTGGAGCCCAGGTGGGGTGTCTTTGGCATGGGTTCTCCTCAGGCGATGAGGTGTAATAGTATTACACTGTGACAAACAATGTAATTACAAAACACTACAAGCTTAACAGCTAACGAATAGGCGAATGCTTGACCATCTCCTCAGAAGTGTAATTATTTTACTCGTAACTGAAATGGAGATGCCTCAATGACCCCTGCCTCCTCCCAACTTCCCCACGGTGTTCGGCTCCTGGGAGCTACGCCGAGTGGTCTCGAGACCGTGCTGTCTCCTGAGGCCCTGACATTTATCGCCACGCTCTCGCGGGCATTCGCCGGACGTGTTGATGAGTTGCTCCGCGCGCGTGGCCAGCAGCAGGCCGCCTTCGACACAGGAGCCTCCCCAGAGTTCGATCCTGAGACTCGCCAGATTCGAGAGTCAGAGTGGACCGTCGCAGATCTTCCTCTCGACCTTCGCCAGCGCCGAGTCGAGATCACGGGCCCCGTTGACCGCAAGATGATTATCAACGCGCTGAATTCGGGCGCCGATGTCTTCATGGCGGACTTCGAAGACTCGAACTCCCCGACCTGGGCCAATGTCATCGGAGGTCAACTCAATCTCCGCGACGCGGTGCGTAGGCAGGTCGACTTCGTTCACCCGGTGACGGGCAAGAGCTACGAGCTGGCGGAGGCCTGCGCAACCTTGATGGTTCGCCCGCGCGGCTGGCACCTCATCGAGCACCACCTGCGAGTGGATGGTCGGCCCGTACCTGCCTCCCTTGTGGACTTTGGGCTGTATTTCTTCCACAACGCCTGGGAGTTGCTCAATCGTGGCAGTGGTCCCTACTTCTACCTGCCGAAGTTGCAGGGCCACCGCGAGGCGCAGCTGTGGAACGACGTCTTCGTGCTGGCACAGAATGCCCTCGGGATCCCCTGCGGCAGCATCAAGGCCACAGTGCTCATCGAGACCCTGCCTGCGGCCTTCGAGATGGACGAGATCCTCTGGGAGCTGCGCGAGCATTCCGCCGGTCTGAACTGCGGCCGCTGGGACTACATCTTCAGTTTCATCAAGACCTTCGCCGCGCACCCGTCCTACCTGTTTCCTGACCG
>CAZEIY010000032.1:0-2808 GCA_964512375.1 uncultured Rickettsiales bacterium
GACCTTCAGATCATCTCGCCCTACATCTCAAGATTGCACGGCGAGGTCTGGCCGGGCGATGGATGTGTCATCTACAAGGACCTCAGCTCTACTTCCGGTTCCTACTACCTGGGGGCACGAGTCCAGCAGAGGTCGCTACATCACGGCGACTCGATCCAATTAGGTAGCCCCGGCGGGCTGTGCCTGAAAGTCCTTGATGAGGAGGTCGACGAAGAATCGTCCATGAACTTCCGTAGCAACACCGAGGTGCTCCGGGTCCTCGACGCAGGGTCATCCGCCTACGCATCGGCCCGACAGCTTCCCACTCAGACTGACAGCTCGTCGGGCAACGACTCGGCGATGGCTGGTGACTCTGTCCACATTGAGGGGCGACTTCGCAGCCTGATAAGCCTGACCAACAGCCTCATGTCCATCGAACAGATCGACGAACTCGCTGAGACCCTGCTCCGCGAGGTGCTGGGCCTGCTCAAGGTGGACCGCGGCATGGTTCTGTTCGAGCGAGGGGGCAAGCTTGAGCCCTGCGCATGGCGGGTGCCCGGCGAGACAAAGGTGGTGAACCCGTCGGGACGCTTCACCACCCTCCCCATTGGCGACGGTTTCGATGAGAGCGACGAGCCGGATAGACCCAAAGCCCCGTTCAAGCCAATCAAGACGGTCACTGAGCGCGTCATGCGCGAAGGGGTCGGCCTGCTGAGTCTGGACGCAGGAAATGACAGGCGCCTCGAAACCAGCAAGTCGCTCGTCCTACAGGCCGTACGAGCGATCATGGCGGTACCCATCACTTCGGCGACGAGGGTATACGGCACCATCTACCTGGATACTCGGCGCCCTCTCACCAAAGCCGACGAAGACTCACTCGACTGGTTGGTGGCCATCGGCCAGCAAGCAGGAAGCATCATGGACTCGCTCACCCTGGCCGAAGAACAGCGGCTTCTTTCAGAGTCGATGATGCGAGGCCTGGCGGCATCGATCGATGCCCGCGACGGGCTGACCGCGGGTCACTCAGCGCGAGTGGCGCACCACTCCGTCGGCATAGCCCGGACACTCGGCCTCGACGGAGATGACCTCTACCGCATCTACTACGCTGCGCTCTTGCACGACTACGGCAAGATCGGCATCGACGACGCGGTACTGCGCAAGCCATCCTCTCTGACCCCCGACGAATATGAGCACGTAAAGCAACACGCGCGTTTCACCTTCGACATCCTGTCCAAGATCAGCTTTCCCCAGAAGCTGGGCGACCTGCCGCTCATGGCAGCAAGCCACCACGAGCGTTGGGATGGCAAGGGCTACCCCTGGAAGCTTGAGGGCGAGGCCATTCCCCTGGCAGGGCGTATCATCGCCATCGCAGATGTCTACGACTCGCTGACTCGAAAGCGCCACTATCGTGAGCCGATGCCTGCGGCCGAAGTGCTTGCATATCTCAAAGCAGGCTCCGGCACTCGATTCGATCCCGAGGTTCTCAGCGCGTTCCTGCGCTATCACGCAGAGACCCTCGCCGAAAAGGAAGAGCGGTGGCAGCAAAGGCGCAAGCAACAGGCTGCCTCGATCGTGGAAGAGCCTACGCAACTCAACCCGGAGCGGAACCAGAGCAGAAAGGACGAACCGACTCAGCCAGGAGAAGAGACCCTGCATCCTCCGATTAAGAGCCTCTCTGACGACGACGCGGACACGATGCCCCGAGAGTCCTGAAGCGCGAGGTTAATCGCCTTTGGCTTGCCAAAGCTGCCTGCGCCCGGTAAGCCTCCGCCACTATGGCTGACCCAGACACTGAAGAGACTCCTGAAACCGTTCCGGTTCCCCTGCCACCTTGGGGGGAGTTGGGACTCACCGCCGAGTTACTCTCGGCGATCGCGGAACACGGCTACGAGTTGCCCACGGCCGTACAGGCCGAAGCCATCCCGGCTGCTCTCGCTGGACGGGACCTGCTGGTTCGCAGCAAGACCGGAACGGGTAAGACAGCAGCCTTCATGATTCCGGTGCTCGACCGGGTTCCAGCCGGCTACCGAAAGGCAGCCAGCATCACGCTCTGCCCCACGCGTGAGCTCGCCATCCAGATCGCGGAAGAGACCCGGTCACTCTGCAAGGACAAAGAACTCGAAGTGGTTGCGGTCTACGGCGGCGTGCCCATCGGACCACAAGCTGACGCGCTCAATGGCGGCGCCGAGATCGTCATCGGCACCCCCGGTCGTGTGCGCGATCACATCCGCCGCGGCAACCTCAAACTCAATGAAGCTCTGTTCGGGGTCCTCGATGAGGCCGACGAGATGCTCAGTATGGGATTCTTCGAGGAAGTTTCGTCCATCCTCGATGAGCTGCCAGAGCAGGTCCAGATCCTGCTCTTCTCAGCCACCATCGAGGAGAAGCTTAAGAAGCTGATCGGTAAGTACCTCAAGGATCCGCACGAGATCTACCTGAGCGTCGACACCGACCGCTCTGTCGAGGCTATCGACCACATCATCTACGAGACCACTCTCGAATACCCCAAGCCACGCCAGCTGCTGCACGTACTCGAGGTCGAGAACCCTGAGAGCGCGATAGTCTTCTGCAACACCCGCAGTGATACCGACGTCGTGGCCCGCTTTCTCAATCGCCAGGGCCTGGTCGCCGAGGCGCTCTCCTCGGACCTCAACCAGCGCGCCCGAGAGCGCGTCATGGCCCGCATCAAGCGCGGCGAGATCGACTTCCTGGTCGCCACAGACATCGCGGCCCGTGGCATCGACATCAGCGATCTGAGCCACGTCATCAACTATGCCCTTCCCGAAGACCCGGCGGTCTATCTTCACCGAACTGGCCGCACGGGTCGGG
>CAZEIY010000032.1:2818-18780 GCA_964512375.1 uncultured Rickettsiales bacterium
GTGGTAGAGAGATCAGCTGCCGCAAGATTCTCGAACACAAGTACGAGATCGACTTCGAAGAGCGGACCCTACCCAGCCGCGAAGACGCCGAGCGCTTGTGGAGCGAGCGACACCTGAATGAGATGCGAAAAGCTGTAGACGAAGGCCTGGCGTTCGAGGGCTTCCTCAGCATGGCCCGCAACATCCGCGCCCGCGGTGATGAGGCCGACGCGCTCATCGCTATCGCTCTGCGCGGCTTCTTCCGCTGGCACCGTATGAGAACTGCTCAGACAGACGACAGCCCCGAGGCTCAAGGTGAAGAGCCTCGCCATGAAGGTGGCGGCGGACGGGGTCGCGGCGGACGCGGTGGTGGCTCTCATGGCGGCGGCGGTCGTGGTGGCCGCAGCGGTGGTGGTCGCGGCGGTGGTCGCGGCGGTGGTCGCGGCGGTGGTCGCGGCGGACGACGTAGCGACGGGCAACGATAAGGGCAGACGGAAGGTTCAGGCTGCATGGCCATCGACATCAAGGGACCGGCCGAAATCGAGAAGATGCGAGAGAGTTGCCTCCTGGCAGCTGCCACTCTCCGAATGGCTGCCGCTCAAGTACGCCCGGGAATCACGACACTCCAGCTAGACAAGCTCTGCCACAAATACATCTGTGACCACGGGGCGATTCCAGCGCCCCTCAACTACCGCGGCTTCCCCAAGTCGATCTGCACCTCTATCAACGAGGTGGTCTGCCATGGCATCCCCAGTCGCAAAGAGCGCCTCAAAGAAGGCGATATCGTCAACATCGATGTCACGACCATTCTCGACGGCTTCCATGGCGACACTTCGGTGACCGTATTGGTCGGTGACCGGATGAGCGAGGAAGCCCGTCACGTTACAGAAGTATCCCGCAAGTCCCTCAAGCTCGGGATCGCAACGGTCCGACCCGGATCTCGTATTCGAGACATCGGCGTAGCCATTCAACGCTTTGCTGAGGGGGAAGGCTGCTCAGTTGTCCGGGACTATTGCGGCCATGGCATTGGGCGAGTGTTCCATACCGACCCGCAAGTTCCGCACTACGCGGCTCGTGGCCCAAGTCCAAGGGTTCGCGAAGGAATGACCTTCACCATTGAGCCCATGATCAATCTTGGCACCTGGCGCACGAAGCTCATGACGGACGGCTGGACGGTAAAGACCGCGGACAGTCGCCTCTCGGCTCAGTTCGAGCACACTATCCTGGTCACCTCAGGAGGCCATGACGTGTTGACGGACTGGAGCAAGCTCACCGAGAGCCGCTACTCGAGCTAACTGGACTCCCAACAGAACAGAAAAGTCAGTCAGCAAAGATCTCGTCGAGATCAACTGCGTCGATCTTCTCGTGGGCAGCCAGATAGTGACCGAGACGAGCAAGTCGCTCTGCATCGCTCTGACGACTGCGCATGTACTTCTCACGAATCAACTTCACGTGCCTCGGATCGGCAATAACCACCTCAAAGCCGAGATCATCGAGGACGCCAATCACCCACGCCGAGTGCGGGGTCACCTCAAGGACCACCTGGGAACGGTCAACGGACTCGAAGCGAGATGTGAAGACCGCACGATCCGTTGCGAAGGCCTGCACGCCAAGACACTCTCCGTCGGGAGCAAGAACGTAGTACTCACTGAACTTCTCGCCCATAGCGAGACCAATGGTAGTGACTGCGGGATTGTTCATTCGTCTACCTCGATGACTTGTTGCGCACCGTGAAGCCCGCCAACCTTCGTTTGTAGCACACCCACCTCATGGGTCGTGGAGCTAGCCGATCGAGTCCTCACCCCCGTGGATTCCGAGGACCGTTCCGGTCAGCCAGTACAGTCTCGGATCCAGGAGGGCGGCAACTGCACCGCCCACATCCTCAGGATGAGTCAACCGATTGATCGGCGACTTCGAGAGGCTCTTGTTCATCAGCTCAACATTCCCCGGGATCTTGCGAAGGGCCGGAGTATCAGTGACACCCGCGCAGATCGCGTTCACCGTGATCCCACGGGAGAGCAGTTCATAAGAGAGTTGCCGACAGTGCGCCTCAAGGGCAGCCTTTGCGGCCGAGACTACGCCATAGCTCGGGCTGACCTCGTGCGAGCCCGTCGAGGTCATAGCAAACACACGCCCCCCCTTCTCCATCAGCCCCCGCTGGATGGCTCCCTGAGTCCAATACACCAGCGAATTCGCCATCACATCCTGGGTCATGGCCATCTGCTTGGGAGAGACCACGGGACCGTCTTCCCCCTCAGACGGGACAAAGCGCAGCAGCGAGCCAAAGGCCAAAGAGTGGAAGAGGACGACCAGAGTGCCTCCGTCCGACTCCAGCTGCGCAGCCAACTCATCGAGCACCTGGTCGCGCTTGGAGGAGTCCGCAGCGTTGGTGTTGAAGAACCGGCACTCAACACCCTTTGCGCGCACATCCTCGACTACCTGCTCAGCTGCTGGGAGAGTTGCTCTGCGATCGAGGTGAACCCCGAAAATATTGACCCCATCTTCGGCCAGCGCCATCGCTGTCGCGGCACCAAAGCCACTGCTCGAACCGAGAATCAGAGCCCAACGTGGGCGACTACCTTCGCTCATTGACGCACCTCAAGGTCAGGGCCGGCGGCATTGTCATCAGAGACGGTGCCGGTCGCGGCGTAGTGTACAGCACGGTCAAGGGGAAGAAAGTTCCTGGCGGCCCTGACCCTCGGCACGCACTGTCCAGGCACCCGTCGCTGTACCAGTGAGACTCAGGTCGACATCCTCCCCGCTGGGGAGTCTCAAGCACACTTCTTTTCCTGGCACTACGGCACGCGGCAAGCCGCCAAGCAACAGGCCTCCCGCTACACCACCAGGCTGCGCAGCGAGGCGCGCACCAACCTCTTCGACCTGCGGCAGGGAGAGGCAGAGGCTCTCCACCTCGGGAAGCTGCTCCAGCTTCAGGTCCGGACTGACGAGGGGGCGGAGTAAGCCCACGTCCCAACGCCGCCCGTACAGGCCCAGCGATGCCGGTGGGCCACAGGGGCAACGCCAGACACCCTGATAAAATTTGCACTTCTGACCGCGCTCCCCCTGCGAAACACACAGCACGCCCTCGACCAGTTCATCCAGATCCTTGCCAAGCTCCAACCAACTCCGCTGCATGTCTCCGATGATCACCACCGCATCCACAAGACCCGGCCGGAGGATCTCCAATTCATCACTCCTCGCCGGACGCCAGCTTCGGGTCGGAAGATTGGACGAGCGGATTTCACCAGCCACCTCGGACATACGCAGCCCCGGGATCAACAAGCCCTCCGGTGGCACTGGTTGGCCGACGTCATCGCCTGGGAGATGAAATCTCACACCTTCAGCCTTGGGCCCACCCCCACCGTGAACGAACAGTCGCACCGTCAACTCCGGCCGCAACTGGATGTGCATAGGCACCATTCCCTCGCGAACAACGACCCGCTCCGGCTGGTTGGCCCAGACCCAGCCCGAAGAGCGCAATGACAGTCGCATATCGCACGGAAAGCTCATGCTGACCACGCCCAGATCACTGCTGAGTTCCTGAGACGTCCGGACCGCACGCCAGGAGCGCTCGTCGACCTGCTTCATGGCACGAATCTCGACTGGATGCCCCGCAAGCACGGCATCCGCTCCGTGCAACACGAGCTCCAACTGACACTCCAACACGGTGCCCGTTGGTACCTCGCTACCGGGAGCGAGGCCCTCGTCAGGACTCGGGGCACCGACGGCGGGCATTGTTGAGGAAGACTCCGTAACCGATGAAGTGCAGGCCGAACCCAGCGAGGTGATAAGCACCAAACAAAAGAGAGGACTCACGAGTCGGAAGACAGGCATAGACGAAGTTCCAGAAGGACACTAGCCCGAAACTTCGGACCGCAACAGAACGGCATTCTTGACCGACACCACCATCCTTCGCTAGTTTCCGCCCGCTTCCCCCTCCAGGAAATCTTATGGCCGACCTGTTCAAACGCTGCCGCGACTTCACTGCCAGCGATGACGCGAAGGCGGCGGGCTTCTACCCATATTTCCTGGCCATCTCGAACTCCGAGGGCACCGAGGCCGTCATCAAGGGCAAGACATGCCTGATGCTCGGCTCCAACAACTACCTCGGTCTTACGACCCATCCGAAGGTGCGCGAAGCTGCCGCGGGCGCGATCAGCCAATTTGGTACGTCCTGCTCTGGCTCACGCTTCCTCAACGGCACCCTGGTGCTCCACGAGATGCTCGAGGAGCGACTCGCCGGCTTCCTACGCAAAGAGTCCGCCGCTGTGCTCACCACCGGCTACCAGACCAACCTCGCGACGCTCGGTGCGCTTATGCAACGCGACGATGTCGCCGTCATGGACATCAGCAACCACGCTTCTCTTTATGAAGGCGTGATGATCAGCCGCTGCAGAATGAAGCGCTACAAGCACCTCGATGTGGCCGAGTGCGAGGCGGTGCTCGCCCGTGTTAAGCCCGAAAAGAACGCCGCTATAATTACCGATGGCGTCTTCTCCATGGAAGGTGACCTCGCGCCGCTAAACGAGTTGGCTGCTCTCAAAGAGCAGTACCGAGTCCGGCTCATCGTCGACGACGCACACGGGCTGGGCACAATGGGCCCGTCCGGGCGAGGTACCGCCGAACACTTTGGCGTCGAAGATCAGGTCGATATCATCAGCGGCACTTTTTCCAAGTCCTTTGCGTCTCTGGGAGGCGTCGTCGCAGGACCGGCTTCCGTCATCGACTACATCAAGCACCATGGTCGGTCACTCATCTACTCAGCCTCCATGACTCCTCCTGCCGTTGCCGCAGCCCTGGCAGCCCTCGATATTATGGAGTCCGACGACGAGCCCCGACAGCGACTGCATGCCAATGTAGAACGCATGCGTGAAGGCCTGATTCAACTGGGGTTCAAGGTGGGCACAGCCCCTACCCCAGTCCTCCCCATCTACGTCGGCGAAGAGATGAGGATGCTCGCTTTCTGGAAGCAATTGCTGGAACACGGGGTGTACACCAATGCGGTGCTCCCGCCGGCTGTCGCACCGGATGACACCCTCATTCGAACCTCATTCATGGCCACACACACAAACGAACAGATCGATCGCGCCCTGGACGTTTTCGAGACGGTGGGCAAGATGGCCTCGCTGATCTGATCGAGGCGTCTCTGTCCCGGCAGCAGAGCGCCTGCCACGAGCACAAGGGAGCCTTCATGAGCGTCGAACTAATCCCGGTCCCTCTGGACGACCGCAACCTGGTGGATCGCTTCATCAAGGTGCAGTGGTGGATTCACCGCGAGCACCATCCGAATGGGCACTGGGTTCCGCCGTTGCTCATGGATCGCCGGGACTACCTCAACGAGAGCAAGAACCCCTTCTTCGAGCACGCCACCTGCAAATTCTGGCTGGCTCGCAAGGATGGGGAGGATGTAGGCCGCATCGCAGCAGTTCACGATGTGGACTGGGAAAAGCACCACGGCGACAAGGTCGGCTACTTCGGCATGTTCGACTCAGCCAACGACCCGGAAGTGGCTGGCGCGCTGCTCGGTGCGGCCTGTCATTGGCTCAAGGAACGCCATCTTGATCAGGTGATCGGGCCCCTGGACCTGAGCACCAACTACATGGCTGGCCTGCTGGTCGAGGGCTTCGACAGCGACCCCGGTATGCAGATGCCGTACAACCCGCCCTACTACGAGCAGTTGCTCGAAGGGTATGGGCTGCACAAGGTCAAAGACCTGTGGCAGTGGTACCTACACACGAGCACACCCATTCCCGAGAAGGTGGTGCGCATCTCCGAGAAGATCCGCGAGCGCAACAAGGTGGTTGTACGTCCCATGGACCTCAGCAAGTGGGACGACGAGGTGGCTCGGGTCATCGAGATCTACAACGATGCCTGGGACAACAACTGGGGCTTTGTCCCGGTCGGAGAGAAAGAGTTTCGTCACATTGCTACGGACTTGAAGATGGTGGTCCGGCCCGAGCTGGCGCTCATGGCAGAAGTCGACGGCAAACCCGTCGCCTTCTCAATCACGATCATGAACATCAATCCCATCCTCAAGAAGGTGGATGGGAAGCTGTTTCCCTTCGGAATCTTCCGGCTACTCTGGGACCTCAAGGTGCGCCCGAAGGTGCACGACTGCCGGTTGATCGTGCTCGGCATAAAAGAGGGCTACCGCCGTCGCGGGATTGACTCCATCCTCTTCGTCGAGACCCATCGCGCCGCAGGCGCGCTGGGCTGGGAAGGTGGGGAGATCGGATGGACCCTGGAAGATAACGACATGGTCAACCGTGCAATCGAGTCGATGCGGGGAGAGAAGATCAAGAACTACCGAGTCTACGGAAACACACTCTGATGGGCACGACCGCCCTGGTCACCGGAGCCAACGGCTTCATCGGCAGCCACCTCGTCGAGTACCTGCAAGAGCGAGGGGACAAGGCTCTCGCGATGGTTCGCAAGACCTCGAACCTCGACAACCTCGCAGGCGTCGACGTGGAGTTTCGCTACGCCGGGCTCAGCGATGTCGAGGGGCTCGCAGCGGCCATGGAAGGTGTCGACATCGTCTACCACGTGGCTGGTCTGACGGCGGCCTTCAAGCCGGAGACCCTGCACGAAGTGAACGCCCAGGGCACAGCCAACGTGTTTGCAGCAGCCAACGAGGCAAAAGACGGCCCTACTCGCGTGGTCTACGTGTCGTCACTTGAAGCCGCAGGACAGAGCCACCCTGAAATACCGCGTGCCGAGCATCATGCGCCCGAACCCTTCACCCACTACGGGCGCAGCAAGTTTGCTGGTGAGATGGCTGCCTGGGAGGCAGCTTCGATTCCCGCCTTGTTGACCGAAGAGAACAGCAGACAGGGAGACCTAGAGATCGTCATCGTGCGTCCACCACTGGTCTACGGACCCCGCGACCAGGACGTGCTGCAGATGATCCAAAGTGCCAACTGGCGCGTCGTCGCCACGCCCCTGGGACGCAAGGGTTGGATCTCAGCGATCCATTGCCACGATCTCGTCCGCGCCATTGTTCTCGCCGGCGAGAAGGGTGAGCCCTTACCAGGGAGATTCCACTCGCCGGAGGCCCATCCCGAGGAACGTAGTGTGGAGGACGGCTACTGGAAGCATGCCCTGGAGGGTGGCGGCCAGAGGTCGGACGATGCTGCTCATGAACTCAGCGGCGAAATCAGCAAGGGGATCTATTTCTTCGATGACGGGGGCCGCTACACCATCGGTAGCTTCGGGCGGGATGCCGCAACTGCACTGGGGAAGCGGGCCTTCACCATCGCCATGCCGCGTCCGGTAATTTGGCTATCAGCAGTAGCGGCCGAGTGCGTAGGACGCATCAAAGGTGAGGCTCCTGCCCTCAACCGGGATAAGGTCATAGCAACCTTTGCGACCGGCTGGTGGTGTGACGCCTCCAAGGCACGCAGCGAGCTGGGTTTTGAGGCCGAGATGCCTCTGGAGAAGGGGCTGCCGCAGACCATCGCGTGGCTGCGCGAGAACAAGGTCCTGTGAGTCGAACACGACGCACTACGCGTCTCATGCTGGGCACGCTCCTGGTCGCAATCGGCCTGGGCCTCACCGTCCCCGTCCTACTGGACTTCGCGTCACAACGAATCGGCCGTGAAGTCGAGAGCCGTCTTGGAGCCGCTCTGGGTGGACACTGCAAGATAGGCGGCGCACAACTGCTCTCCCGACACGATGTCGCCCTGCAGGAATTGGCCTGTATCATCGATGATGGTCCACTGCTCGGTGTCGCGAGCCAAACCTTGAGCGCCAACTTTGAAGAAGCGCTGACCAGCGGGCGTCTATCTCCAATCCGCGCGCTGGCCGTCGATGGTCTTGAGCTCAGGCTGCGCCAGCTCCCTACGTTGCCTGGAGGGGTGGGCGGCGCTCGCAAAGAACAGGCTGACTCCGAGGCTACACAGGGCGAAGAAGGCCGGGAGAAAACCACCCTGGAGGAAGATGAAGGACGTCCCTCGACGGAGGGCGCTGAAGCCGCCCTGCTGCGTCTGATCGACCTGTCTGAAGCCATTCGCGCGGGACGCGGCGGGACAAGGATCGCTACGGTCCGGAACCGCCTGGCCAACGACAGCAGTGTCCGCGTAGACCACGCCACGATCAATGCGCCTGATGGCAGCGTACTGCTTCGCAATCTGCACGGTCAGATTGCGCGTAGTGATGCTCAACTGGGGCTGGCGCTAGCGCTTGAGTTGGAGGGTGGTGGTATTGCCAGCCTCGACGGTACCCTCACAAACGAGGGCTTGGAGGGAGCAAGAGTCCGCATCGAGCAGGTGCCGGTCGCCGACGCCATGAACCAACTGTTGGGCACCCGACTCTCGGTTCGTGAAGCCCGCCTGTCCGCATCCCTCAAGCACCTCACCTGGGACGAAGGGCAGGGCTGGCAGATGGAGGCCGGGCTCTCTGAGCTCACTGCCGGTGAGGGATTTCTCGGCTCAACCTTCGTGGCTCTGCCATCACTTCAACTCAAGGGGAAGCTGACCACTGAGCCTGAAACTGCTGGCCTCAGAATCGATGGCGGCAGCTGGCAGGTCAGCGAAATCAGCGGCGCATTGAGTGGTCGTGTGGGGCCCGTGGGAACCGATGAGCCGGCGATGTTCGAGCTCCGCACGGATGTCCAACAACTTCCACTGGGCAAGCTACTCGGTAGTCTTCCCGAAGCCCTGCTACCGAGCAGCTGGTCCGAAGAGATCACCGGCACCATGGACCTCACTTGCGGGGTCAGCGGTCCACTCCACCGGAGGGCGGCGTGGTCCCTGGATTGGAGCGGGGACTTCTCCAGGATGGTGCTGGCGTCCGGAGAGCTGGCATCCCAGGTTGAGCGCCTCCATCGACCCTTCGAGCACTCGTTCCGCGGCCGAAGAGAGAGCGACAAGGCCATCCCACGACTGATTGGCGCCAAGGATCCGCACTTCACGCCGCTGCGCCGTATCTCGAGCCATCTGGTCAACGCCGTAGTCTCCACAGAAGACGCTGGCTTCTTCGGCCACGCGGGCTTCGAGCCCCATGAGTTAAAGGAGGCCATGCTCGAGAACCTGCGTGAAGGAAGGGGACGCGGTGGCTCCACCATCACTCAGCAGCTGGCGAAGAACCTGTTCCTGAGCGGCGAGAGGAGCCTGGCACGCAAGCTACGCGAAGCGATCATTGCCTGGCGCTTGGAGACTGACCTGCCCAAGGAGCGCATTCTGGAGATCTATCTCAACATCGCCGAATGGGGCCCTGGCCTGTATGGCATTGGGGATGCTTCCGAGCACTACTTCGGGCGAGCCCCCCGCGTGCTCCGCCCCGAGGAGGCCGCCTTCCTGGCCTCGCTATTACCCTCTCCACGCCGCTATCACGGCTACTACCACGAGCGCGGGGTCAGCCGGAATCGCCAGGCGCTGGTGCAGGACATCCTCCATTCAATGCATCGCATGGGCAGGCTCCAGCGAAGAGCCTTTCTGCTGGCACTTGATGAGCCCATCGAGATGATCTCCTGTTCCTGGTAGCTCAGCACAGCCCTCGCACTGCCCCGTGCTCCGAGGTCCCCAACAATGCTAAGAAGGACCTATGTCTGACAAGACCCACCTGCGTCTCGACGCCGGCCACTGGGAGCAACGGTATCTCGACGAATCAATCCCCTGGGACACTGGCGAGGCAGACCATCACCTGCAGCGCTTCCTGACCGACTTCGGGCTCTCGCCCTGTGGGACCCTCGATATCGGCTGCGGCACAGGCACCAATGCGATATGGCTGCAAGGCAGAGGCTTCGAAGTGACTGGCATCGATGTCTCGGCTACCGCCATCGCCCGCAGCCAGGCTCGAGCCCGCGAGGCGCAGCAGGACTGCAGCTTTGAGGTGGCAGATCTGCGCAGCGACGACATCCACTCTGCACCCTTCCAGTTCGCCTACGACCGCGGCTGCTTCCACATCTTCTCTGACCCCTCTGACAGCACCCACTTTGCTCGACGAATCAGCGAGCACCTGGACGACGACGGGCTCTGGTGCAGTGTCCTTGGATCTACGGATGGCCCACCTCGCGACACGGGGCCACCACGACTCAGTGCAGCCGCGATCAGTGCCGCGGTCGAGCCACACTTCGAGATCCTGGAACTGAAGTCCTGCCTCTTCGACAAAGGCGTGAACTCAGCAACCCGCGGTTGGGTGATGGTCGCCCGAAAACGAGGTTCATAGTGTCCTGCCCCGCCCCGAGCCACCGGTGCCCTTCCACCTGGTAGGAAGCAAGCTCGCCCACTACGAGGTGTTGGCGCCCCTGGGCGCGGGCGCCATGTCCGAGGTGTACCGCTGCCGCGATACGCGACTCGACAAGCAGGTCGCACTGAAGGTGATCCACGACAGCGTTGCGCGCCGCGAGCAGCTGGTCGAGCGCTTCGAACAGGAAGCCCGCACTGCTGCTCGCCTCGAACATCCCAACGTCGCGAGGGTGCACTTCGCCGGTACCGAAGGTGGCAAGGCGTTCTACGCCATGGAGCTCGTAGATGGCTGGCCGCTGTCCGAGCTGATCGAGGGACGAGCGGCGTTCCGGTGGGGGCAGTACCTCGCGCTCTTCTGCCAGGCCTGCGCTGGGCTCCAGGCCGCAACCGACGCCGGCATCTGCCACGGTGACGTCAAGCCCGCCAACATCATCCTGAGTCGAGACGGAACCCTCAAGCTGCTCGACTTCGGTCTGGCGCGCTTCATGGACGACAACACGCTAGGTCACGCCGGCAGCGTCATGGGGACACCGTTCTACATGGCTCCTGAGGTCGTCCGCGGACGGCCTGGCGACCACCGCTCAGACCTCTACAGCCTGGGGGCGTCCTTCTTTCATCTGCTGGTTGGCAGGCCCCCTTTCGACGCGGAGACGCCCGCTGAGTTGCTTGAGAAACACGCGCGCGTGGTAGCTCCCTACCTTCGAGACCTCGGCGGAAAGCCGCCTCAAGCGTTGGCGTCACTCATCGCGCAGCTGCTGGCAAAGGCGCCCTGGGATCGTCCGCCGAGCTACCGGGAAGTGCACGCGCGCCTGCTACAGATTCACGAAGAGATGCCAGGGGAGCGACGCGAGGCCGCCTTGCGGTGGTGCAGCCGAGACCGCCTCAACAGCGAGGCGGAGCAGGGCGACTGTGAGATCTGTGAACAGCCCTACGCGAAGCGGGAGAGGCCCGATAGCTATCACGTGGACGTCGTCGGGTGGAACGAAAACGATGGTGAGCGGGCGGTGGCAAGCTTCATCAGTGATGCCCTTGGGATGGATACCCAGGAGGTTGAGCCCCTCCTACGTCCCCTGCCGTACCGAGCCGCGTTTCG
This sequence comes from uncultured Rickettsiales bacterium, assembly GCA_964512375.1. Classification (GTDB taxonomy): domain Bacteria; phylum Myxococcota_A; class UBA796; order UBA9615; family UBA9615; genus UBA6601. Next base: position 14,078 of record CAZEIY010000032.1, read on the forward strand.
GCTCCCGCGAGAACGAGCGAAGAGGATGCACCGACGCCTCTTCGATCTCGGCGCCGACGTCTCGCTGACAGGGGCTGACGAGGTCGGGGCGCGAACCGGAGAAGAAGACAAGGTCAGCCCCGCCCAGCTCTCCTGTCCGGTCCGCTGGCCTCCCAAGCCAGGGATCAAGGAGCACACCTCGACGGGCCGACTGCGGCGGCCCGAGCAGGCACCACTGATGACCGGGGGGAATCAGCGCACCCAACTGGTTGTCCTCTTGTCTCTGACCTGCCTCGCCCTGGCACTGTTTGCTCTGGACCAGCATCTCCAACTGGTAGACCTGCGTGAAGAGACCGAGGACTGGAGAGAGCACGCCCACCAAGGGCCATCCCCTGGGGGTGATCCAGGCGCCGGGCTTCAGCGGGGACTCGATAACGACGAGGTGTCCGTCCTTCAAGGAAGCGAGAATGCTGCCATTCCGCGAGATACCAGACCCGCCGCACGCACATTGACCCTGGAAAATGACTCCCAGCTCACCGAAGGGCAAGTCCTGGAGCTCGAGGGGCTGATGGAGAAAGCCGTCTCAGAGCTGGATTCAAGAATACCGATCGCTCCCGGCTCTCGGACCCGGGTGGTCGACTTCGCTGCCGAAGAAGGGCAACTCCGACCACAGTGGCAGGCTGCCCCCTATGCCCCGGTCATTGAGTTGCCCATTCCACCAGGGCTTAGCCTCTCCGACGAACGACTGGCCGCCCTACTTCGCTACCAGTTGTGCCGGGGAGCCATGAGGCAGGCTGGTGGCCCAGGGGTCCCGGCATGGCTCATGGAGAGCATCGCCCTGCTCTTGGAGGGAGGTCCACCAGACAGAGGGCAACTCGAGGCGCTGCAGGTCGAAGAGTTACACCCAACACAGCTACGAGTAGGAGAGCGGTTCGACTCCGAAGGAGAACTGGCTCTACGATCACTCGCAGCTTTCCTCGTTGAGGAATACGGTTGGAGCAAATTGAGACAATTGCTCACCCATCTCGCGGAGGGTGCATCCGAACAGGACGCACTGAAAGAGGTGCTCGATGCCCAGGCGCACGACCTGGAAGGCCTCTGGCTGGCAGCACTCCGTGGTAAAGAGCGACCGTGAAGATCCTCTACGGATACAAGAACGTCGAGAGGTCGCTGGGCCCGGTGGTCATGACCATGGGCACCTTCGACGGCCTACACGTCGGTCATCAGACCTTGATCGAGTGTGTCGTCGACCGAGCGAAGAAGACCGGACGACAAGCGCTGGTCTACTCGTTCTACCCGCCTCCGTGGCGGGTGCTCGGACGCGGCAAGCACCCCTACTTGATTCTCACCTTCAAGGACAAGGTCGAATTGCTCAACTCCATGGGGGTGGACTACCTGGTGACCGAAGAGTTCACGCCGGACCTGCAACGCATCTCCCACAGCGACTTCGCTGAACAGGTACTGCACGATCGCTTCGCTCCATCAGAACTCCACATCGGCTACGACTTCCACTTCGGACGGGACCGTCTAGGAGGCTGGAAATACCTGCACGACTTCTTCTCGCCACTGGGCACCGAGGTCCGAGCGCATGGCGCCGTCAGAGACGGCACCGAGATCATCGGCTGCAGCGCCATCCGAGAAAAAGTGCGCGAAGGGAGAGTCGCAGAGGCCGCCCGCATGCTGGGGCGATTCCACTTCCTGCGCGGTATTGTGATCAAGGGCCGGGGTCGAGGCCGCGGCATCGGCTTTCCCACCGCCAACATCGAGACAACCACCGAACTGATCCCCCCCCCGGGCGTCTATGCCTGTCAGATCGAGCTCAGCCGCGATGGCTCGTTTCATCCCGCCATCGCGAATCTCGGATTCCGTCCCACGTTCGCAGAGCAGAGCTTCTCAACCGAGGCGCACCTGTTCGACTTCAGCGGCGATCTGTACGGCGAGAATGTGCGTATTCACTTTGTGAAACGAGTACGAGAGGAGAGGCACTTCGAAGGCGTCGAGGCCCTGGTCACACAGATCCACAGAGACGTCGAGCAGGTACGCTCGATCATGCCATTCGACGCCCCTCCTACTGCGGCAATTCGGTGGGACCCGAAGCCAACTCTGGGTTAGCCTGCAAGAGAAGGTGACACATATGGACGACAGTCTAGATAGCAGCGACAAGATCATCACCGGTGGCTTCGCCACAGTCGGTCGCTACGCGGTGATTGGCCACCCAGTCAAGCAGTCACGTTCACCAGAACTGCACGAGAGCTGGTTCAAGGAGTTTGGACTGCCAGGAACCTACGAAGCGGTAGACATCGACCCCACCGAGTTGGTGGCTCGCGCCCCCTCTCTGCCCTATGAATTCGCCGGTATTAACGTCACCGCACCTCATAAAGTCAGCATCCTGGGCTACGTCGACCGAATTGACGCTCGCGCACAGGCCGCAGGGGCTGCGAATCTTCTCTATCGAGATGGCGATAAGGCGTGGACCGCGGGCAACACCGATGGACTGGGCATGCTCCGCGCTCTCGAAGAGGCTACTGGCGAGACGACTCTCGGCAAGGACATCGTGGTCCTGGGAGCAGGTGGGGCGGCGCGAGCTATTGGAGCGGCGCTGAGTAGCGTGGGGATCGGCTCAATGACCTTCGTCAATCGCGACCTCGACCGCGCCAAGTCGGTCTGCGGATCGGTTGGGGGCACTGGGTCACTTCCTCTGCATCCCGATACGCTGCAGAACCTCGAGGTCTCCACGGACCTGTTGATCAACACCTTGCCAACTACAGCCGACAAGCAATTGGCTGCGATAGATCTGGAGCCCCTCGCCGCACATGCGGTAGTCGCAGATCTGAACTACTACGTCGAGGAGCCCATTTTGCTACGGCGCGCGGAGTCCATTGGACTGATGACCGTGCACGGACGCGGCATGTTCCTGTGGCAGGCGGCTATCAGCTTCCAGGCCTGGACAGGACAGGAGCCAAATCTCGACCTCGGCAGGCGGCTACTGGGCTTCCCCGATTGGTAGAGCTAGCCTCCCAGGCCGTCAGCGAGAATGGTCTGAAGAGTAGCCCGCTGGCGGACTCCGCCTGACACTCAGGAAAACGTCACCAGGCAGTACTTCTTCTTCCCGGCACGCAAGAGCAGACTGCCGTCCTCACGAAGATCTGACCGTCCAACCTTCTGGAAGGGATCAGCGATCGCGACCCCATTGACATACGCGCCCCCCTGGGTCGCCAGGTTCTTGGCCTGCTTGCCAGACCCCGCCAATCCCACCTCCGCAAATAGCTTGTAGACCGCCATGCCCTCATCGAAGAGGGTACGCTCGATAGATGCTCTGGGGATGTCGGGTGCAGGTTCGACACTGCCCTTCGGCACGATGTCCTTCCACGAGAAGAGCCGACTGAGGTCGAAGAGCAACATGGACGTCGCCAGCGCTGAGCAAGCCGCATCTTCTCCATGACAAAGAGCCGTTGCATTCCAGGCAAGGATGGCCTTAGCTCGATAGACATCCATGTCCTCTAGTGCTTCGAGTTCGGCAATTCGGTCCAGCTCGACGAAGGTGAACATGCGTAAGAAGCGCCCGACGTCACGATCATCGCAGTTCATCCAGAACTGGAAGTAGTCGAAAGTCGAGGTCTGCTTCTCATCGAGCCAAACAGCTCCCTTCTCGGTCTTGCCCATCTTGTTACCGTCCGCCGTTGTCAGCAGCGGCGTCGTCAACACCCAGGCCTTCCCGCCGGTGGTCTTGCGAATGAGCTCCGTTCCGGCGACGCAGTTACCCCACTGATCGGACCCGCCGACCTGAAGCTCGCAGTCGAACTCGCGGTGCAGGTGCAGGAAGTCGTAGGCTTGCACCAGGCGATAGTTGAACTCGACGAAGCTGAGGTGCTGCTGGTCACGCAACCGCCGAGCATAGGTCTCCGCAGTGATCATCTCGTTGACCGAGAAGTGGGCGCCCACATCGCGAAGAAACTGGATGTAGTTGAGTTCCTTAAGCCAGCCTGCGTTGTCGATGAGTTCGCCAGCCTCGGGCACATCGCTGCCCAGATCACGGAGCGTGAGGAAGCGTCCGAACTGAGGACGCTGGGACTCGAGGTTGCTACGGATCTGCTCGGGAGTCAGCACATTACGGGTGCTCTGCTTGCCCGAAGGATCGCCAATTAGCGAGGTGCCACCGCCAAGAATCACCAGGGGCCTGTGCCCGGCACGCTGCAAGAAGGCCTGCAGCATGACTGCCACCAGGTTGCCGGCGGTCAGCGAAGTGTTGGTGGGATCAAAGCCACAGTAGAACGTGACCGAGCCCTGCTCCATGCGCTCACGGAGGCCTTCTGGGTCAGTCATGTCCTTGATGAAGCCGCGAGCTTCCAGTTCGTCGAGTATATGCATCCTGGGCGGGAGGATAACGCGGACGCCGCACCAGCGCAGCGCAATGCACAGAAGGAGTGCCGGCGAACCGACACTCCTTCCCTTGCGCACGAAGCTGCAGACGGCTGAAACCGACTGCAGGGAGGCTGCTAGTACGTGACCATGTCCAGCCAGATCTGACCCTGACCCTCGACCAGAGGCTGAGCATTGCCGGAGGAGTCGAGACGAACAATTCCTGAGCCGCTCTCGCTGGCGTAGAGCACCAGCACATCGCTGACTCCCGTCGGCTCGATGGCCGAGATCCCATAGACATCCAATCCGAGCTCAGCCAGACCCGTCAGGCGAGTGCGCTGACCGCTGGGGATGATACGAGTGAG
>CAZEIY010000033.1:0-3019 GCA_964512375.1 uncultured Rickettsiales bacterium
AGCAATGGGGACAATCTAAACAATATCTATGCTCAAAACGACGATCTCACCGTGTATGAGGGCTACGGCTGTGGCGGCCCATTCATCTGCTCAGCCCTTGGCGTACGCGTTTGGAACGGTACGATCCACTACGAGACGTCGGCCGAAGTAGACGTCGATAACGACAACTACCTGGCTTGTGAGGAATGCAATGACTCCACGGCTGCTGCCAATCCTGGCCTACCGGAGAGCTACTCCGCGTCCGGTACCTGTCAAGACAATCTCGACAATGACTGCGATGGATTCATTGATGGGTCTGATCTTGGCTGTCAGTTCATCATCAACCCACCCATAGGTGGTGGGGGCGGACTCCTCGACTAGGCAGCGCGCCGTAGGGGTCGAGCTACCTCAGGGGCAGCCTCCCAGGCCGTTGCAGTCCACGATCTGGCCGCTGGGCCAGTGGATCTTGGCGACGTAGTAGTTGGTGTCTTCGCCGCTCATCTGGAAGTTGTACGAGTTCATCATGGTGCCGTTCAAGTAGATCTGCACGGTGACGTCGTTGGCCGGGAGGTAGGTCTGAGTGTTCGGGTAGTCGTGAACGAAGACCTGGTACCAGCCATCGAAGGGTGAGGTTGCAGGGTCTACGATGTTGATGTTCTCGGGTCCCAGGCCACTGATGTCATCGAGATCCAGTGTCGGGTTGTCGTCGCTGTAACTATTTACGCCCCAGTCGGGGTTGGTGTTGGCGAAGTGGCAGTCGTCGTCACCGCCCGTGGTGGGGTAGAGCGCCGGGCCACCGTCGTTCCACTGCCCTTGGGGCCGCACCAGGTGTAGGTCCAAGTCGTCAGGATTCGCCCAGAAGAGCTCGATGCGGAAGTTCTCGTTGGGCACTGATTCGATGTTCTGAGTGCAGGAGTCGCTCTGCCCGGCGGTGTTGGTGACGGTAAGGTCGCCCCGGTAGGTGCCAGCAAGGTCCACGAAAATCGAGGACACATCTGAGCTGGCGTTGCTGAGGCTGGCTGCCGAACCTGTAGGCGGGGTCAGTGACCAGGAGAAGGTCAGCGGCAGACCATCGGAGTCATAGGAGCCGCTGCCATCGAAGCTCTCGTTGTGGAGGGGCGTGACGATCCTGTCGGCGGCACACACAGCCTGGGGTCCCTTGCCGAGCTCTCCAGCATTGCCCACACCGATGAGCGGGATGATCTTGGGCTGCTCGTCGGGGTCGTTGCTTTGAATGTGGATCTCGGCACCCCAGACACCCTGGTGTTGCGGGTTGAACTTCACCTCGAAGTATCCGGCTTCACCCGTCTCAAAGTCGTTGCTGGCGACACTGCCGGCGACCAGGGTGAAGTTCTCGGGGCTGGCACCGAGTAACTGCACCTCGGCGATGTTGAGCAGGCCCGGCCCGGCGTTGCCGACGGTGACCTCGTAGGGGTCTGACTGGCGACCCACGTCGAGATCGCCGAAGTCGATGACTCCGGGGTTGGCATAGATGTCAGGCACCGGGTCACCGCTGCCTGCACCCACGATCGAGATGAACAGCGTGTCGCCGTTTGGCTCGTTGCTCTCACAATTCCAGTTGAGGGAGTGCTTCACCACGAGATACATGCCGTCTTCGATGGGGTCTCCGAACAGCGGTGAGAAGTGCAGCAAGAATTGCATCGATGAGCCGGCTTCTAGCGTGCCAGGGCCTGGAGCTGGGCCGTCCTGAACAGAGAGTAGCGCAAGCTCGGGGTCGATCTCGATCAGGGTCTCGTTGGCGAGGTCTCCATTCTCATCGAACGTTGCCTTCGCCAGGTTGATGGAGCAGATGTCCATCGACGCGTTGCCCGTGTTCGAGACTTGCACCTCGATGTCTCTGAAGGTGCCCGTCGAGACGGCACCGAAGGCGAAGCGTGAAGCGTCCTCGTCTCCATTGACGTAGCCGAACTCGCCGGGCCATGCGATGGAGAACTCCGCCTGTAGGCGATTGAGTGAGGTCTCGCTGCAAGCGCCCATGGCCAACATCGATAGGGCCAGGAAGGACAGCGGGAGTGTGCGTTGGACGAAGGAGTATGTTTTTGGCTGCGACATGGCTACCTCTGGTTCGCTGCAGTTCAGTCTGCGGGTCAGTACGACCTCTCAGTTCCTCACAACTTGGGGGCATCCTTGTTTGTGGGATGGGAGCGGGCACAGGGTATCGATGTGTCTGGATATTTCAGTTGCAAAGTTGTGACATTTTCGTGACGGACATGTGTCGGCCTACTTCGGCACTGGGCAATCGGGGCCTTCAGAAGGTAAGCTCCTCATCAACAATGGTCCGACTATCTACCCTCTTACTGTCGCTCGCCTTCGCTTGCCCTCTGGTTGGCTGTGGCGCTGCTAGTGACGACGACGACACGGCCGGTGATGACGACACGGCCGGTGATGACGACACGGTCGGTGACGACGACACGGTCGGTGACGACGACTCAGCGGTTGATGACGACGACACGGTCGGTGACGACGACTCAGCGGGTGATGACGACGACTCAGCGGGTGATGACGACGACGCAGCGGGCGATGACGACGACTCCGCCGGTGACGACGACGACTCCGCCGGTGATGACGACGACTCCGCCGGTGATGACGATGACTCAGCTGTAGCGCAGGCGTGCAGCTTCTTGAGTCCTCCAGAGCAGTACCTCTCGGTGGGGCAGCATGAGTGCGGCATCAACTATTGCCACTGGTCACTGTGGTTCGAGGCTGCTGACTTCACCTGGCACTATTCTAATGTTATCGAAGCCGGGCCCTATGAGTGCACGGGCGATACGGTCGTAGGTAACCCTGCGGGATCCTTGACCCATACGGGTACCTGGGATGCATCGGCCGAGGTGCTCGCCTGGGAGGGGGAGGACTACGTCTGGCTCTCCCCTGCGGCGCGCCCTGATTTCTACCTCCCTGATGAGAATCCCACCTCTCTGACCCATGGCCAGCCCGTTTCACCGAGGGACTACCTGCGCAAGGTCAGTGGGTGGTACTTCGGTCATGCGAATTGAGGGTATTGCCGCGCTCAGTATGA
>CAZEIY010000033.1:3029-18675 GCA_964512375.1 uncultured Rickettsiales bacterium
TGAGCGCTTGAATGCAATGCAGGATGAGCTTCGTACGACCCACCCGAGTCTTGAGATTGAGATCGTAGGCATCAACGAAGCCGATCCCGCTTCTGGTTGCATTGGAGCTGTGTATAGCGACCATAACTCCACGATCTCGGCGTTTGGAGACATCCCATGGCTGCAGGACAGAGACCTGGGGGGCAACTGCGTCTCCGACCTCTGGTACGACTCGTGGGGAGTGGTCCATCGCGACGTGATCATCCTCGACGGAGATAACGAGCAGGTCGGCGTGATGAACCTGAGTGGTTCCGACCTGCGGGTGGTGGCCAACTACACCGCGCTCAAGGCGATGTTCGTCTCCGCAGCGTCCACTCCATAGCAACGTGCCCTGAGCCGAAGTCTCATAGCTTCGGCTCGACCGCATCGGTCGGGCTGCTCGTCTCGCTCACACTCAGCCCGATCTGTTGCATCAAGAAGGCGTAGTTGCGGCTGTACTGGTCAGCGCTCTGGTCGATGGTGACTGCGCCACCGTGGCCTGAGTCGCCCTGGACGTGGAGCAGGATGGGCTCTTCGCTGCCGTGGTCTTCGTCGGCTGCACGCACCGCAGCGGCAAACTTGCGCGCATGGGCCGGATCGGTGCGGGCGTCATTCTCGCTGCCGGTGACCAGAATGGCGGGGTAATCGGCTGGGGCGGTGTTGTGGTAGGGCGAATAGGCGCGGATGTGGGGGAACATCTCAGCGTCGTCGGCGCTGCCGTACTCTTCGGTCCAGATGTTCGCCAGGCCGAGCTTGTGAAAGCGCACCATGTCGGTGAGCGGCACCTGGCAGAGCACCGCTGTGAACAGCTCAGGACGCTGGGTGACAGCTGCGCTTACCAGCAGGCCACCGTTGCTTCCTCCTGAGATGGCCAGTCGATCACGGTGCGTCCAGCCTTCCTTCTCTAGCCACTCGGCCGCTGCGATGAAGTCGTCAAAGACGTTCTGCTTGTGCTCTCTCATGCCGGCTTCGTGCCAGGCTCTGCCGTACTCGCCGCCGCCGCGTAGGTTGGGAATGGCGATGCCTCCGCCATTTTGAATCCACACCGCCTTGACCGTGGAGAATCTGGGCGTCATCGAGATGTTGAACCCTCCATACCCTGTAAGAAGGAAGGGCACTGAGCCATCGCGGGGCGCATCCTCGTGGTGGATGATGAACATGCTGACCCTGGTGCCGTCGCGGCTCGGATACCAGACCTGATCGACCACGATGCCGCTCGGATCGATGTCGATGGGGGACTCCTTGTACAGCGAGAGAGCGTTGGCGGACGGATCATAGGTGTAGACCGTGCTGGGGTGCGCAAAGGACGAGAAGGACAGCCACGTGCCTTCTTTGCTCCAATAGCCCCAGATGGATGCCGTGCCAACGGTAGGAAGGGGCACCTGGCCGAGCGCCTCGCCACCTTTGCTGTAGATGTCGATGCGGGTCGCCGCGTTGTGCAGGTACTGGGCGTAGAAGCGGCCATCGATGGGCTGCATGCCCGAGAGCCGGTCCTCGCTCTCGGCGATGAACTCAGTCCAGTGTTCACGGTCCAGCTTGTCGGTCGAGGTCTTCAAGATACGATAGTTGGGCGCTTGCCAGTCGGTGTGGATGTAGACCACGTCATCGATGATGCTGGCCCAGAACTGGTCTTCCATGCCGGTGACGAGTGGACGCCTCTCTTCGGAGCCAACCGCCTGGAGCCACAGCTCGGTCTTGTTAAACAGCGAGCGCCACACCAGCAGCCACTTGCCGTCTTCACTGACGCTGGTTCCGTTCCACGTCTCTTTGACTTCAGTGTCCTGGGCGACGAGCACGTCGCTGCTGGCATCCGTGCCCAGGGTGTGGAACCAGCCGCGGTGCCAATAGTGGTGCTCGCCCTCGGCGACTTCACCTTCCAGTGGCTTGGAGCTGTAGTAGAAGCCGGAGTTGTCGTGCAGCCAGTTGACACCTCTCTGGCGCCATCCGCGCAGGCTGTCGGGGAGGACCTCCAGGCTGTCGAGGTCGAGCACGGAGATGATCGGGTTCTCATCGCCCGCGTGAGCCTTGCCGAAGGTGGCGTAGCGACAGTCCGGCGAAGCAGAGAAGCCGGCGAGGGTCTCGGTCTCTTCCCAGGTGTTGGGATCGAGGAGCACCTTGGACTCGCCATCCCTGGACTCGCGCATGTGGACCACCCACTTGTCCTGGTCGGCCTTCTTGGTGCGATAGATGATGCGTTCAGACAGCAGACAGGGCTGTGGAGTCGACTCATCGTCGTAGCGCCACAGGTGTTGAAAGCGGTCGTAGAGCGCCTGACGCTGAGGGAGAGCGTCGGTGTAGCTGGTAAAGACGTCGTTGCGGGCCTTTGTCCACTCCTGCACGGGTTCGGCGCTGGCTTCTTCCAGCCAGAGGTAGGGGTCGGCCACCTGCTGGCCGTGTAGCTCGTAGCTGGTGGACTGGCGCTCGGCCAGGTCCGATGGTGCTGCCACGGCGCTGGGCGCAGCCTGCTTCGCTGCGCAGCCGGTGAGAACCAGGGGCTGAAGAGCAATGAGGGCGATGATCAGGTTGCGCATAGTGTTCCTAGCTCGGGGTTGGTGAGGCCTCGAAGCATTGACGCGGGCTGGCTGTCCGTCAACAGTGTCTGCTCGAGAATTGAGCTAGGGGCTTTTGATGGATGAACTCAGTGAGACGCAGAGCGAGGAGCTGCGAGGCGATTTGCGCAGGTTGGTTGTCGAGCTGCAACAGGATCTGGAGCAGAGCGCAGAGGCAGGAAAGACGGTGGATCTTGACGAACCGATCGGACGGCTGTCGCGAATGGATGCGATGCAGCAGCAGAAGATGGTGCAGGCTCAACGCGAACGCCTCAAGCTACGTCTGGGTCAGGTGAAGGGGGCGTTGGCGAGCTTCGAACGTGATGAATATGGTGTTTGCCGTCGTTGCGAGGAGCCGATTGCCTACAAGCGCCTGAAGGCGCGCCCTGAGGCGCCCTTGTGCATTGACTGCCGAAGTCAGGCCGAGAGGCGCTGACTCCACCTGGCTCAGGGTAGGACGACGGTGTCGCCGTCCTTCGTCAGCTGGGGGCATCGAGCCGAACCTGGCGGCGTCCACAGAGCCAGAAGATGCGGGCCGTCCATCAACACCGGGCCCTCGGGGAGCAGCTTGCGGCGGTCGATGATCGCTCGCAGTTCGAAGGCTGGGGCAGCAGCTTCTGCCTGCGGAAGGGCAAGATCCTGCCAGCGCATCTTGCCCTCATAGCGAGTGACCGCGACGATCAAGTCTCTTCGGACAGCGCGCTCGATGCTGATGGGCGTGCCCGAGAGCAGGACTGTAGTCCCTCCGGCAAGGCCGAGGATGCTGTCCGGCGCGGCGTCTCTGTCGAGGAGCGCACGACGGCGGCGAAAGTCCCACCAGAAGCCCTCGCCGAAGCCATCCAGGGTCAACTCTTCCTGAGCCAGGACCACGCTCGCGCCGCAGCCAACCAGCTCGTTCCAGAGCAACTCCCTGGCTTCGAAGTAGGCGGGGCGCTGGGCATCCGAGCGCATCCAGCCCCACTGTCTGTCGGTCGCTGACTGAAGACCGATACCCTGGCGCTCAGCCGCGATCTCACCCCACACTCGTCCTGCGATGGTCGTCGCCTCGGGCTCGTTGTCCCCTATGCCCACGCCCGGCTCCGCGGTGCTGTGGTGAAAGTCGAATGCCACCCACAGAGTGCTGCCTACGAACAGCGCTCCGAGTAACGCTCTGGGCTTCGTGGGGAGGGAACTCCAGGCCAGCAGGGGAGGTAGGAGCAAGACGGGCCCGAGGCTGAGCAGGAAGCGCTCGTCGAGGCTGCTGAAGACGCCAAAGAGCAGCGCTATATGTCCCAGGAAGGTGCATGCAATGAGCGGCCAGCTTCGATCCGGTCGGTGTAGCCATCGAAGGGCCAATAGGGCGAGTAGCGCTGCGACGGGCACCGAGAGGTACGACCAGATGGAGTGCAGCGGGTACCAGTACAGGGCCTCGAGGCTGAGGTGGCGCCCTGGGGTGATGGCCTCGGTGAGCCCTCCCAGTGTTGTCCTGACAGTGTGTAGCCAGGAGGTCGGGGTGAAGTCCGTGCGTGGGTCGAGTGCGCCTCCAAAGCTCATGGACAGCATCCGGTTCCATGAGCGCGGACTGAGTCGCCAGAAGCTGAGCACCAGGCCTGTGTTAAGGACGACCAGTGGTAGGGCCGCTCGAGCTCTGAGTAGTAGCAGGTCTCGATCCCAACTCTTCCCCTCTGGCCGAATGAGCAGCACGCCCAGCAGCAGGGGAGGGATGAGGGGGAGCGCCGTCCACTTGGCGAAGGCGGCCAGAGAGAGCAGGCAGCCTGCGGCGAGGCCCGCGCGGACGGGGCGCACATCCTGTTGCCAGGCGAGGGTTGCGAGTCCCATCCACAGCAGCGCAACCATGGGCAGGTCGAAGTAGAAGCTGAGCGCGGCAGCGTGGTGGGCTGGAAGCAATAGCGAACATACGGCTGCCGCGAGAGCAAGCTTTGCGTCCCCCGATAAGGCCTTGCAGAGGATTCCAGTCGCCAGGGCCAGGAGGAGAAGCCAGAGCAGCCCTGCACGGTGGACGGGCTCTTCTCCGTGGCCGACGACAAAGCCCAGCAGTGCGCCAACTACCGGCACGAGGGGAGGGAAGTCCCGGTCAGCACTGAGCACCCAGTCTCGGGCCCGAAGCGGATGCAGGCCCGGCAGGTCACTGGCGAGCTGGACGCGCAGCGCGTGGTGCGTCCACTCGACACCACTGCGGGCAGAGTGGAACTGTGCGCCGTCGTACGGGCGGCTCAGCACGATGCTGAGCAGTGTGAGGGTGATGAGGGCGGCTCCAACTAGAGCGGAGCGGCCGACACGGCTGATTGCTCGGGGCGGCTTCGTGGTCACCTCGCTCGTCGCTCAGAGCTACTGCTCTTGCGTCCTGACGTACGCGTCCACTTGCCATACGAGGGGCCCGGTGGCACCAGACATCCAGGATGCCTGCCGATGAGCTCAGAGCGGCCCCAGGAGTTCAGTGCTTCGCGAACATGGGGCCATTGCTCCTGCTTCCAGAAGAACAGCAGGGCATGCTGTCGTGAGCGCTCCTTGTCTCCCCTGGCCACGTAGACCTTCTCGTGGGTGAGTGGGTCCTTGCCGCTCAGATATGCGGCCGTCGCCAGGGTGGCTGGCGTAGGCAGGAACATCTGCACCTGCCGTGGCCGGAGGCCTGTACGCTTCATGTACAGCGCGAGTTCGATGCATTCCTTCGGCCCAATGCCCGGGTGCGCGCACTGAAAGTACGGAACGACGAACTGCTTCTTGCCCAGCTTTTCGTTGGCCTGCTTGAAGCGCTCCATGAACTTCTCGAAGTACTGGATTCCCGGCTTTCGCATCTGCCGCAGTACGTCGTCGGAGACGTGCTCGGGAGCTACGCTGAGCTGCCCGGGCACGTGGTGCTCAACCAGCTCTTCGACGAACCGACCGTCGAGGTCGGCGAGGTCGTAGCGAATGCCGGAGTTGACGTAGACGCGGCGGACCCCAGGTAGCGCTCTAGCCTTGCGCAGCAGCCGCATATACGGCTTGTGGTCTGTTCCGTAGTGCTTGCAACGCCCAGGATGTAGACAGCTCACCCTGCGGCAGACCTTCTCGGCCTCGGGGCTGGTGCAGCGCATGTGGAACATGTTGGCGGTAGGCCCGCCGAGATCGCTGATGATTCCCTTCCATCCTTTGCGCTTGCTCATGCCCTTGATCTCGCGCAGGACACTTTCCTCGGAGCGACTGGTGACATCCTTGCCCTGGTGGATGGTCAATGCGCAGAACGAACAGCCACCCGAGCAGCCGCGGTTAACGGCGATCGAGCCGTTTATGCTGGTGAGAGCGGGGATGGGTGCACGGTACAGAGGATGCGGGCCGTGGCTGAACGGCAGCTCGTGCAGTTGGTCCAGCTCGTCGGTCTTCAGCGGATGAGACGCGGGATTCTGGATCACCAGGCGACCGCCGTGCTTCTGTACGAGAACTTTGCCGCAGTGTGGATTGGACTCGCGGTAGACCAGCGCCGTCGCCCTGTTGAACTGCAGCCGGTCGACACGGCAGTTCTCCAGATCAGGGAGATCGACTCGATCGAAGTCTTCGGGGAGCGTGTCTTTGGCACCCAGGGCGTAGCACAGCCCGGGAATATCGCGGCATGCCTCAATACTCTTTCCATCGCGTAGCCGGCGGGCAATCTCGACAACCGTGTGCTCAGCCATTCCATAGGCCAGCAGGTCTGCCTTGGAGTCGATGAGCATTGAGCCGCGAATGCGATCCTGCCAGAAGTCATAGTGGGCAAAGCGCCGAAGAGAAGCCTCAATGCCACCGATGACCACCGGGGTCCCCTTGAATAGACCGCGCAGTCGCGCTGTGTACGGGATGGTGGCTCGGTCGGGGCGAAGGCCTGCCTTGCCTCCGGGACTGTAGGCGTCGTTGCGCCGTGGCCTGCGCGCTGAGGTGAAGTGATTGACCATCGAGTCCATGTTGCCGGCTGTCACACCGAAGAACAGGTTCGGGCGGCCGAGCACCTCGAATGCGCGAGGATCTTCCCAGTCGGGCTGGGCGATGATGCCGACGCTGAAGCCGTGGTCTTCTAACCAGCGCCCGATAGTGGCGACTCCCCAGGCAGGATGGTCAACGTAGGCATCACCTGTGACCAGGATGACGTCGCGCGCCACTCCGTCGCATTCATCCAGGGTCATGGGTAGGGGACTGGTCATGGTGCTCAGATAGCTCAGGGGGCACAGCCTGCAAAGGGCAAGCTGGCTAGATTCAGTAGCGGGTGGTGCCAGTGGCCGTGGGGTGACCTGCGCCAACCCAACTGTAGTAGCCCTCATCTAAGACGGCGACCAGCGTGAACCCAGCGGCCTGCAATTCAGCCGCCGCCTCGCCCGAGAGCATGTGGGGACAGCCACAGTAGGTCACAATCCAGCGGTCCTGCGGCAGCAGGGGCGTGGCCTCAGCCATCCGATAGAACGGCACGCTGATGGAGCCGCTGATGTGTCCTGCCAGGTAGTCCGAGCCCGGTCGTGCATCCAGAATCACCAACTCTTCCCCTGCTACAACGGCGCTGTGCACTCGCTCGACGCTGACATAGAGATCGTCGATCAGATCTCCTGAGAAGTCCGCAGTGGGGCCGCCCACCCCTATCAGGTGGTCGCTCAGATCGGGGTTGAAGGGGGGCACCTTGGTGTCCTCGACGGGCTGTGCCCAGCTGCGGATCAGCGCGACGAGATCATGGCGGGCGCTCTCACTGAGCACCGACTCCCAGCCAGCCATGAAGGTGCCCGGCCTGCCGACGTCGATTGCGTGGAGCAGAAAGCCATCGCTGGCGAGTTCGAGGAACCAGGGATTGGCGATGCTCACCGCGCTGGCACCCAGGCCCTGATCCCCGTGGCAGCTGCTGCAGTACTGTTGGTAGTTGGCCTCGCCGGCAGCGGCATCGCCGGTGATCACCTGTTGGTGGATGTCGGGCAGGCTGTGCTCGCCATACGTACGAAGGTAGGCGACCAGGTCGTCGACGTCCTGTGGGCTCAGCGGTCCGGCATAGTCCATCGCCCAGGCCGACATGGGTGTGCCCGGGCGACCGTGGCTTATTGAGCCGGCGAGGAAGTCATCGGTTGCGGCGGCCAGGAAGGCCGGGTTGCCCAGGGCGTTGGCCTGATCTGCGGCGTAGCCTTCGGCCTGATCACCGTGACACATGGCGCAGTACTGGACGTACAGCTGCGCGCCCTGCTGCTGCTGTTGGGTCCAGGATGCGCTGTCGTCGTCATCTCCAGCGCTGTCGTCGTCGCCGGCGCTGTCGTCGTCATCTCCAGCGCTGTCGTCATCGCCAGCGCTGTCATCGTTGTCGGCAGGGGTCAGGTCGTCGTCATCACCAGCAGCGCTATCGTCGTCGTCCAGTGGTGTTGGAGAGGGCGTCACCGGCTGTGTACAACCCCAAGTGAGCAGCACGGTCAGACAGGCCAACAGAGGAACAGTCAGTCCCCTCTCAACTCGAGTTGAAGCATAGGTCACGCCTATGACCGTAGATGAGGAAGTCACCCTTCGCCAACTATGTGTCGTCCACCCTCTTTGTCGTCGCATTTGCAAGAGGAACTCCGTGCGTGGGTCGGGCGTCAATGGATTATAGACGCGAGGGGTAACTTGCGAGACACTAGGCGTCGCTTTGCTGGCGTCCGAGTCTTCAGGTCGCCTGTGTTGTGCAACATACAGCCCTCTTGAGGTGTCTCCAATGAGCTACCGAAGCCTTCTTTCTGTTGTCGTTTCAGCCTGTATGTCGCTGGCGCTGTTTTCGCCGGCTCCGGCTCAAGCTCAGAACTACATCTCTGGGTCGGCAACGTACGACTACGTGTCTATCGCTGGCACGGGAACAGCTCTGAATCTCGTCGATGATGGTCGGGCAGTTATTGCGCTGCCTGCCAGTTGGGCTCCCGGCTTCCCCTTCTACGGGGCCAACTACACGAGCCTTCAGGTCAGTGCCAACGGGTTCTTCGGCTTCGGCGCAGCCAGCACATCATGGGGTCACATCAACGCGTGTATCCCCACCCTTTCTCCCACAGCCCTGTCAGACAACATGGATGTCGCGGTCTACTGGGAGGATTTGAACCCTCTCAGTGCTGGTGATGTGTACTGGGAACACGACACGGTAAACGACCGGATGATTCTCTCCTGGGAGGGCGTGCCTCAGTACACGGTTGGGGGCGAGGGCAGCTTTCAAGCTCACCTGTACGCCGACGGCCGGATTGAGTTTCATTGGCTGGATACCGACTTTGGCAATGTCCTCTATAACGATGGCGCCGGCGCCACTATCGGCATTCAGAACGCGGTCGGAGGCACCCAAACGACAGACTTCCTGCAACTGAGTTGCAACACCGCAAGTAGTCTGGATGGTACGGCGAGATGCCTTAGTGCCGGGGTCGACGCTGACGGTGACGGCTGGATCGATACCTGTGGTGACTGCGACGACACTGTAGCCACCGGCGCCCTGATCAACCCCGGTGCTGTTGAGCTCTGCGATGGTGGAATCGACAATGACTGCGATCCCACCACCGACGAGACCGTCGACGGTGACGGTGACGGTGCGACCGTCTGTGCCGGTGACTGCGACGACGACAATGCGACCATCTACACCACGGCCCCGGAGTTGTGTGATGGGCTTGATAATGATTGCAACGGATTAGCGGATTTCCCGGCGGGCGGCGAGACCGACGGCGATGGAGATGAGTCGCTCGCCTGCGCAGATTGCGACGACGCCAATCCCGCTGTGTATCCCGGCAATACTGCAGATGCTACCGGCGGCGAGTGCATGCTTGATGCCGATGGTGATAGCTATGGCGATGCTTCAGCGGGATCTCCCTACGATGCGGGTACGGACTGCGATGATGGAGATGCCACCGTCTTCCCAGGCAATCCCGAGGTCTGTGACGCAGGCGTCGACAACGACTGTGATCCCAGCACGGATGAGACGCTTGATGGCGATGGTGACGATGTCAGTTCGTGCGGCGCCGACGGAATCGCTGGCACCGCCGATGATGACTGCGATGACACTCCGCCGGTCTGCTCAGATGCCACGTTCCCGGATCAGACAACCTGCGAAGCTGCAGGAAGTTGCTCGGATGCCTTGCTCCTGAACGAGATAAATTGCATCGCAGCGTCAGAGACGTGGACGTCAGCAAACAGTACCTGGATCTTGAATGGTTTCGCGTCGGAGCCTGGAAACACGGAAGTCTGTGACGGTGCAGACAACGACTGCGACGGTGCCATGCTCGGCGGCGGCAGCGGCGGCGGTGGTTCCCTGACCACCAACTTCATCACCAACAATAGTCAGTCGGGCAACATCTTCGACATCAACGCTCTTCAGAGTTCCAACATTACTGGTCTGGACATCAATACCAGTAGCTCCGGTTTAGGCACCCTGGAGGTGTTCTGGAAGCAGGGCACTGGCTATACGACGCCCCTCAGTAATGCGGGTTGGAACTACCTCGAGACGATTGCGATCACGGGAACTTCGAATACCGCTGGCGCAGGTGTCCCCACGCCCGCGGTCTTCACCAATCCCTTTCCGGTGGTCGCGGGTCAGACCTACAGCTTCTTCGTGCTCAGTTCTCTGAACGTCAACTACATCACCGGTACCACTCAGGGTGCGGTCTACGCGCAGGATGCGGTCATTGAGGTCACCGAGGGCCTGGGCTGCATCAGCGGACCGTCGTGGCAAAGTCCCAACGACCCGTTCGACTGTCCGTTCGCGCCGCGGGTATGGAGCGGAACCGTGCACTACGGTTCGGCCACCACCGAAGCTGACGACGATGGCGATGGCTTCGTGGAGTGTTCCTGGGTGGGAAGCGACCCTGCCATCACCGGTGGTGACGACTGTGATGATGCCGAGTCCGCGATCTACCCAGGGGCTGTCGAACTGTGCGACGGTCTGGACAACGACTGCGATGGTAGCGCCAACTTCGGTGGCGGCACCGAGGTCGACCAGGACGCCGATCTCGTAATCAGTTGCGATGACTGCGACGACAATGACCCGGCTGTGTTTCCGGGCAACACGCTCGATGCCACTTCCGGGGAGTGCATGGTCGATGCCGATGGTGACGGCTACGGCGATTTAAGCGCGGCAAGCCCCTACGACCCGGGTACCGACTGCGACGACAATGACCCTTCTGCGTTTCCGGGCAATCTCGAGGTCTGCGATGGGGTCGATAACGACTGCGACGGGTCTGTCCCGGGCATCGAGACCATTGACGCCGATAGCGACGGGTCGCCCGACTGTTACGACTGTGACAGCAATAATATGGACGTATTTCCCGGAGCGCCCGAGCTCTGCGACGGTCTAGACAATGACTGTGATGGTGCACTTCTCCCGGGTGGCGGTGGCGGGGCCCCCGTTTCCCTGACGACCGGCTTCTTGGGTGGTAGCAGTTCCAAAGGCAACATCTTCGACATCGAGGTGCTAGCAGACATCTCAATTACCAGTCTCGAGGGCCACGTCAGGAGCGGTTCTAGTGGTGCCGTCGACGTCTGCTGGAAGGCGGGCACGGGCACTGGTTTCAACACCATCGATCCCAGGACATCGGCTGACTGGAACTGTTTCGCGCCGATAAGTGTAACCGGCAGCGGCACTCTGGGGGTACCCACGGTGGTTACGCTGCCCACCCCCATCGAACTTGACCGGTCTGTCGGCGATTACAGCATCTACTTCTACAGCAGCGACGGTGTCACCTACACGATGGGCACTTCCTTCGGCACCGTTGCTGCCCAGGACAGTAACCTCCTTGTCTTCGAGGGCTACGGCTGCGGGTCGGTGACCTCGTGCACCTTCGGTCCGTCCACTGGCACGCCAAGTGGCTCGCGTATCTGGAACGGCACGGTCCATTACGAAGAGGTCGGCAGCCTTGAGGTCGATGACGACCTGGACGGCGTCGTGGAGTGTAGTCCGTATCAGGGTAGTAACACCGCCCTCAGCGGCGGCGACTGCGACGACGAGGAAGTAACTATCTATCCGGGCGCGCCTGAACTCTGCGACTTCACCGACAACGACTGCGATCAGGTGATCGACGAGGGTTACGACCAGGACGCCGACGGGCAGAACACCTGTGAGGGGGACTGTGACGATGCAAATCCGGGCAACTTCCTGGGCAACGCCGAGTTGTGCGATGGCGAAGATAACGATTGTGACGGCGCAGTAGATGACCAGGATGCTATTGCGCAGGGTGGCGGAGTCGGCACATCCTTCCCCGGTGCCTCAGGAATCCCGGTTGTCGTGGAAGCTGAGGTGAGTGTTGATGCGAGCATCATAGATGTCGATGTCACCGTCGACATCAGCCACAACGCCGTGCAGCAGGTGTCGCTGATCTTGACCTCGCCGGCGGGAACCGTCGTTGAACTGAGTAGTCTCAACGGTGGGGCAGGGGCCGATTACACGGGAACCACCTTCGATGACCAGGCCCTGGACTCCATCATCGGGGAGCCGGCGCCGATGACGGGCAGTTTCTACCCCGAGGGTTACCTGGCCGACTTCAACGGCGAAAGCACTCTGGGTGTCTGGCAGTTGGAGTTGAGAGACTCGCTGCCCGCTTCTGATGATGGCGTCATCAACAGTTGGTCGGTGACCTTCACTACTGCTGCGGACGCCGATGGTGACGGATACCTGTTCTGCAATGCCGTCCAGCCGGTACTCGAGGATTGCGACGACGACGACGACGTCGTGTACCCCGGGGCTCCTGAGCTTTGTAATGGCGAGGACGATGATTGCGACGGCGGGCTTCCCGCCGATGAGCTCGACGGCGACGGTGACGGCGTGATCAGCTGCGCTGACTGCAACGACGCAGACATCACCGTGTTTCCCGGCAACGTGGAGATCTGCGACGGTGCCGGTCTGGATAATGACTGCGATGCCACCACGGATGAGTCTGTCGATGGTGATGGTGACGGAAGTAGCACCTGTGGCGGGGACTGTGACGACACAGATGCGTTGATTCACGTGGGGGCGACAGAGGCGTGTAACGGCCTCGATGACGACTGCGACGGTCTCACCAATGCCGATGCAGATGGTGAGGTTGATCTCGATCAGGATGGCGTGCTGTCGTGTGATGACTGCGACGATGATGAGGCTACCGTCTTTCCGGGTAATCTCGAAGTTTGCGATACCCTCGATAACGACTGTGATCCGAGCACCGATGAGACGCAGGACAACGATGGTGATGGTGCTTCCGTGTGCGGGGCCATCGGTGACTGCAATGACTCTGAACCGACCGTCTACATCGGGGCTACAGAGATCTGCGATGGCTTGGATAACGACTGTGATGGGGTGCTCCCCGCCGATGAGGTCGATGAAGACGGCGACGGTTCCGTCCTGTGTGAGGACTGCGACGACGACGACGCTGCGAACTTCCCTGGCAACAATGAACTCTGCGATGGGCAGGACAATGACTGCAACACATCGACCACCGAGGCCCTTGATGTCGACGGGGACCTGGTTTCTGCCTGCGGTGGGGACTGCGATGAGAATGACCCGACGGTCTATCCGGGAGCGCCTGAGTTGTGCGATGGCATCGACAATGATTGCAATGCCAGCACGGACGAAACTGTCGACGGAGATGGCGACACGCTGAGCGCTTGTGCGGGGGACTGTAACGACTTTGACGCCGCGATCCTGCCAGGCGCCACCGAGATCTGTGATGGCGAGGACAGCGACTGCGATGGCACGACGGGTGCCGAGGAGGTCGATGACGATGGCGATGGCGTATTGCTCTGTGATGGCGACTGCGATGACAACGATGCTTCTGCCGCTCCGGGTCTGGCTGAGCAGTGCGATGGCATTGACAATGACTGCGATGGTACGACCGGCGACGAGGAGGGTGATGCCGACGCTGACGGTGTGACTCCTTGCGACGGCGACTGCGACGACAACAACGCAGCTTCACTGCCGGGTGCTGATGAGGTCTGCGATGGGTTCGACAATGACTGCGACACAGTCGTCCCAGCGGACGAAGCCGATCTCGACGCCGACGGTTGGCGGATCTGTGAGGCGGACTGTGATGACGGTGCGGCCTCTGCCAATCCCGGCGCCACCGAAGACACAGTCGAGCTGTGCGGCGACGAACTCGATAACGATTGCGATGGCGATGTCGACGGTGAGGACGCCGACTGCGACGACGTAACGGGCGACGATGATGACGACGCTACTGGCGACGATGACGATGCTACTGGTGACGATGACGACTCGGCTCCTCCCACGGAAGAAGGCTGTCAGTGCGAGAGCTCTCTGGCTGCCGGAAGCGGCGCTGGTGCAGGCTTGCTTCTGCTACTGCTCGGCCTCGTCCCCCTTCGCCGTCGGCGCTGAGAGAGGGCGTCGCTACCTAGCGCCGTCAGGACCCTTCGCCTACAGGTAGCTCTCGGGCTCGAGGGGATGGAAGTCGAGGCTCGGCTCTGCGCCGCTGGTCTCGACGGACCAGCTGTCGATGCGGTGGGGCGTGCCTTTGCTACCATCTACCAGCCAGTCACGCAGAATGATGTGCGTTCCCCGCGGCACACGAAGGGTGATGCTCGGTTCTACGTCCCGTGGAGGAAGCGCCGCCATGGAGCTACTTCGTCCCTGGGCCACGTGCTCGGGGGCAAGCGCGTACGTGATCACGTTGAGTTGTTGAAATTCGAGGTCGTCACGGCCCAGGCTGATCCATGCGTTCAGGTCCACGTAGAGCTCGCCGAGGCTTGCGGTCTCGCTCTGTGCGGTGAGCACGGTCACGGGTAGGGCCTCGGCCTGCCAGCTGACCTCGACTTCTTTGTGCCACGCTGCGAGGTCCACGCCAAAACCGGCAAGGCGGGCCAGGCTTGCTGCTTGTGTGCTGAGGTCGGCAAAGGGGCGTTCGGTCTCGTTCGCCCAGGTGACAGCAGAGTCCGGCTCGCTGACGATCTTCTCGATGTCGATGCGGACCGAGACCCACTCGCTGCTTGAAACCAGCGGTGCCAGATCGGAAATTCCGGCACCGATCAGTTCTCGTTGCACCCATGGGTTGGCGCGCAGCGTTGGGTTGCCACGCCTGCCAAACTGGCTGGCGAGCAGCGCCTGGTCACTACGCGCCTTGCGAGAGATGTCCGCTTTCTGAAACAGCCGCGAGACCGAGGGAAGGGAGCCGACTCTCGCGAACTCGCCACGGTAGAAGCTCTGCCAGGTGGAGCTGTCATGCTGGTAGAGGGGATGCCTCTGGTAGCTCTCCTCATCAACGGGTCGGCTCAGCCCAGAGCCCAGGACTGCGAAGCCCTGAATGAGCAGAATCCCCGCCAGCAGCAGCCCCAGATCGACGCTCACTCGCTTGCGGTCGATGAGAGAGCGGAGAGCGAAGGCGAGGAACACTGCCAGGGGCAGCATGCTCATCACCAGAATCCGGGATTTGTCCGCTTGCAGCCAGTCTCGCTGGCCGGCCAGAACCAGCCAGGGGAGCGCGATTGCGGGCGTCATCGTGAGGAATACCCGTCGGTCCTGCTGCCAGCAGCGCAATGCGCCCAGCGCGATCATGGCACCCAATGCGCTGCCGATATAGCCGAGGATGTGGAGTGGGTAGAAGAGCAGGTTGGGCAGCGGCATGAAGGGGCTGCGCTGGAACTGAGTCACTACCAGCCACAGCAGGCTCGGCAGGGATTCGGTCTCGCCCAGGCTGTGGAAGCCGTGATACGAGAGGTGAGGGACATTTACCGCCGCGGCCAGGGCAAAGGCCAGCGCGAAGAGCAGCCAGGACATTATTCGAACTCGACGCAGCGTGTAGACCACAATCACACTGGTCAGAAAGAGGAGTGGAAGGAAGCGCAGGCCCGAGGCCGCGCACAGGCCGAAGAGGAGGCCATGCAGAAAGATCCGGTCGCGGTGTGCAGCGAGCGCGTAGAAGGCTGCAGCCGACAAGCTCAGAGTGATGAAGTTGCGATCGAGCACCTCTAACGACAGGACGTAGGGGTTGAGGCAGACGAACATCGCTGCGACCAGCGCAGCGACACGGCTCTCCGTCCAGTGAAAGGTGAGGAGGGCGCTGAAGACGAACAGGTTGACCGCAAACAGCAGATATAGGATCTGGAAGGAAGCGCCTCCGAACACGGCCATCGCGGTCGTGGTGAACAGCGTGTTCCCGGGGGTGCTGATGATGTTGTAGGCC
>CAZEIY010000034.1:0-18654 GCA_964512375.1 uncultured Rickettsiales bacterium
TAACAGCCTTCTACCCTCTTCCGAAGATGAACGTGTCACCCGCGACATCCTGTTGGAATGCCTCGAAACACCCAGCACCCGAATCGTGCAGGTCGCAGACACCAAGAATCTGAGACGCGGGGTGATGCTCGCCCTGCAGATCAGTGAGCTGGAGCTCCCCTCTCTACTCGTTGCCAACATCATGGACGAGGCGCGCGCGCGCGGCTTCAGTCTCGACATCCCCCGACTCGAAAAGGACCTCGGTGTCCGTGTTGTAGGCACCGTGGCCACTCGACGGGAGGGGACAGGCCCCCTCCTTAACGAGGAACTGGAGTACCGCAGTGGGAGCGCTGAGGTCCGCTACGACCCCCTGATCGAGGAGGCTATCGGCAAGGTAAGGAAGCTTCTTCCCAGTGGCTTGCGCGGTCGAAGAGGTGTGGCCCTGATGCTGCTTGCAGGAGACCGAACCCTCCTGCCCTGGGCAAGGGAGCTACTGGGAGAGGACCTCGATCCGATCCAGCAGATCCAGGAAGGACTCAAGCGGCGCCTCGCTGATCCGATCCGCTTCTCGATAAACCGATCCCGACTCTCTGCCGCCGACCGCATCGTCAATCGCTCATTGGTGAGAGAACGCGAGAGCAGGGAAGGCCTGCTGGCGATCTTCGGAGATCTCGCCTTCCATCCGATCTGGGGTATCCCGGTGGCGGCCGGCATCCTCTACCTCCTGTATCTGTTCGTCGGAGTGCTGGGGGCGGGTACGGCTGTCGACTTCCTCGAGAACGGCGTGTTCGCGGAGTACGTCACTCCCTGGACCGACAAGATCCTGCGTCTCGCCCTACCATCGGCTCTCGAGGACTTCATGGTCGGTGCTCCCGGCACCGAGATCGGAACGGGCCCCGGACTCATGGTGGGCGAGTACGGGATTGTCTCGATGGCGCTTTCGTACTCTGTCGCCATCGTCCTGCCCATCGTTGGCTTCTTCTTCATCGCCTTCTCGATCATGGAGGACTCGGGCTATCTGCCACGCCTGGCCGTGGTTCTCAACCGGGCATTCAAGCTCATTGGCCTCAACGGTAAAGCGGTCTTGCCCATGGTGCTCGGCCTGGGCTGCGACACCATGGCGACCATGACCACCCGCATTCTGGCCACTCGCAAAGAGCGGGTACTCACCACCTTGTTGCTGGCTCTAGGGGTCCCTTGTTCCGCACAACTGGGGGTTATTCTTGGCATGCTCGCTGGCCTCAGCACCTGGGGAACGCTGGTCTGGCTGGGAGCGATAGCCGGCGTGCTGTTCGCCGTAGGGTTTATCGCAAACAAAGTGCTGCCCGGCCAGAGCAGCGATTTCGTTCTCGAAATCCCACCAATGCGCTATCCCTCCCTCGGCAACATAGCCATCAAGACCGTCGCACGAGTGGAGTGGTATCTCAAAGAAGCGGTACCTCTCTTCATCCTCGGCACGCTGGTGCTGTGGGTGTTGGACCGCCTGCAGGTGCTCGGCGTTCTGCAGACCCTGGCGTCTCCAATCGTCGTCACATTCCTGGGGCTACCTGCCAAGGCCACAGATGCCTTTCTCATCGGATTCTTGCGCCGCGACTACGGCGCCGCAGGTCTGTACTCGATGTTTCAAGATCAGCTCACCGCGGGCAACCTCGCCGTGGAGACCGAGATCCAGGTAGTGGTCGCCATGGTGACCATCACGCTATTCATACCCTGCATTGCGAATGTCTTCATGATCGTCAAAGAGCACGGCGCAAAGACCGCCATCTGGATGACTGCATTCATCTTCCCCTTCGCGGTTGTAGTCGGCGGAATCCTCAACCACACGCTGCGTGCGGTGTTGCTGTGAAGAGTCATCCCCGTCTGCAGACCTTCAGCGGGATAAAGCACGACTCCGCCCGGGGTGGCGAGCAGAACAACACCTGCCCGCTCTGCAGTAACCGCTTTGACATGACCAGCAACTGCCACCACGGCTGCCCCCTCTCCAACGGGTGCTCCCTGGTACGCTGTCCCAACTGTGGCTACGAGTTTCCCGATCCGAGCCGTTCTCGCCTCGCCTCTCTACTGCAGAGGTGGTTCGGCAACAAGAACCAGGTGGCTGGAGAGAGACCATGACCGAATTTCATGACATCCGAGAAGAGTTACTCGAGCAGGCCTGGAACCTGGTCGAGGAGGGGACGCCGTCTCTCTCTACACTGAAGCAGAGAGCCGGTGGAGACAAGTGTGACTCGGTGATCAAGGAATTGTGTGTGGAGGGTCTACTCAGCGTCGTCGACGAGTCCATCTGCTTGACCGATCGGGGACGCGAGATGGCTCGCCATGTTGTCCGAGCTAATCGGATAGCAGCACGCCTGATCACCGACCTTCTGGAGCTTCCGAGCGGACTCATCGAAGAGCATGCCTGCAGGCTGGAGCACGCCATCAGCCCACAGCTAGCAGACTCTCTGTGCACGATCCTGGGACACCCCCCTACAGCACCCGATGGCCGTGCCATTCCCAGGGGCCGCTGCTGCGAGTCACTACGCGACCAGGTGAGCGCTGTCATCCGACCTCTCGGGGATCTGGAACCTGGCGAGAGCGGACGCATCACCTACATCCATCCACGCTTTGTAGAACGACTCGACAGCCTCTCTGTGCTCGGCATCATTCCCGGCACAGACATTCGGCTCAAACAGTGCCACCCATCGGTAGTCGTCGAGGTGGGCGAAACCACTCTGGCCCTTGACCGAGACGTTGCACGCGACATCTTCGTCAAGCCAGCACATTCCGCCTGAGGAGCCTTCACAATGGCCGCGAGCGGCGACTGGAGACACCCGCCTGGCGACACCAGGGAAATGCAAGGCATTGCCCAGCTTGGCTTCGGCATCCTGGTCATCGTTGCGCTCCTTGGGGCGTGGAAAGCGCTGCACCCCAGAGCGCCCTCCCCGAGCATGCCCGGCGAAGCGGCTATCGAGATGGACCGCCCCGACAACCCCTCTCAGCCCGATGGTCATGAAGGGATCACCCGCAAGGCCTCAAGGACTCCGGGCGCGACGCACCGCTCTCCCGAAGAGAGTGCCATCCGCGAGGCTGCTCTGACGACAGAGAGTTCGGGTCAGCCGTGTCACGAGGGATTGACACTGCCCCCTGGCTGGAAGGTCCTAGAACGCTGCTTCCCGAACCGAGCTCCCGCAGATGCCATCGTTCAACGACTCCGAGACAACAACCTGCACGCTACGAGCGCCAAGGCTCGCGGCGGCGCCTACGTCGTTCGCTACCAACCCTTGAGCGAGGCAAAGGCCAGGGAAGCAGGCGAGGCGGCCCTGGCAGCAAGGCAGCCAGGTGGAGGCGACCTGTATGAGCTCAACATTCTCCAGGATGACGACATCGACAGCTTCACCTGGCAGGTCTCCATGCCCTGCCCCGACGGTTGGCGGGATGCCGGTCCGTTCAAACTCACGGCGTATGTGCTGGCCCAGGAGCAGGACTTCCCAGACGAGCCCCGGGTGGAAGACCCCTGTGGTCTGAAGGGTGACTATTCTCACCCCTTCCTCTTCGGCCAGGGCGTGCGAATGCAGGGGAGCGGCATAACCAACGACGGCAGGTTGATCCACTTCAAGGGCAGAAACTGCTTCGAGATCCTCGACTGTCCTCGCACTGCGCTCGGGCTCTGTGCGCGCGCTGGACGCACAATTGCCGTAGATCCGAAGGTCATCACCCTCGGCAGCGAGGTGCTCGTCGAAGACATCGGCTACCGCATCGCTGAAGACACCGGCGGCGGGATCCGCGGTGATCACATCGATGTGTATTACGGCACTGAACTACGCTTACGGCAAGCCTGGGCACACAGCCGCGAGGACCGCCGAGTCTGCGTAAAGCCGCGCCTGATGGCGATGTGAGTTCAGCCGACCACGGCTGGATGGGTGCTGGCTACTTCTTTACGGCGGCCTGTCCGAGACCAAACTGAATCTCGACACCCACCCGGAACAGCAGGTCCTGGCGCCGCGTCGAATAGACCTTCCGCAGGAACAGGCCACGAGCCGGATCGGCCGGAGTAGCAACCATCAAGGGGGACGGCTTGCCGTCTATCCCAACCCTGTTCAGCACGGCCGTGCCGGCATCCCACTCATCGCTGAGGCGGTTGGGATACTGAAGATGGGTTCTGTGAAAGCCCATCTCGAAGAAAGGACCTACTGCCAGGTTATGCACCTTGTGTGGCACCAGGATCGAGACGCGCCCCCCAGCGTAGACCCGGCTGGTGCTGAGGAGCTCCGGGAACTTCTCAACCTGCTCCTCGACATCAATCAGATCGCCATCGAGGTCCCACTCCACGGTACGCGGCTTGGCAGGCGCGAGCGCAGTAGAGGAGTCCGGCTTCCCGTCGAAGTAGTAGACGAACTCGCCAGAGATGCTGAGGATCGCACGCGGGGAGACCTCAAATCGGCCCGACAGTTCAAGTTGCACGCCAATGTGTCGTGTACTCAGCGAGCCCGCATCCAGGATGTCATTCAAGCTCGGGATCTTGTGCCCTGCCCAGGGATTAGCCCGCCCCCATGCCACAGCGAAACGCGGGGCAATTCGAAGCTCGGAGGCACGGCGTCCCGAAGAAACGCTGCTCTTGACCCGCAACAGCGGGCCGAGAAATAGCTGAGTCACGGGACCTGGAGCGTGCAACTCAAGAGCCTCCGACTGCAGAACAGCGTCGAGCTGCAAGACCCCGCCAAAACCGAGCGGTGGCAACGGGAAAGCGGTCGCAGCAAAGCGCAGACCGACGGGCCAGAAGGGAGGCGGAGAGCCGGCCGCGGGAAGGAGCAACGCATCTCCTGTGGATGTCTGCGCCGCGGACCCCCCCACACAGGTGCTGTTCGGGACTCGAGAGACAGTATCTGGCTCCCGCTCCTCGAAGCTCTCACCGCCAGTGTCAGTGCAGCCCATGCCACGCAGACCTGTAGCAACACCATAGGAGAGAGTCAGTTCGACGATGTCTGACTTGCGAAGCCAGGCTGCTGAGGGGCCCTCGCCAACCTTGCCCCGGCTACCCAGACGCTTGAGTCGCGACTTACTCTGGCGAACCAGATCCACGAACATCGACTGCCCCTTCTGGCTGGCAACA
Source organism: uncultured Rickettsiales bacterium (assembly GCA_964512375.1). GTDB lineage: Bacteria > Myxococcota_A > UBA796 > UBA9615 > UBA9615 > UBA6601. The sequence goes on from CAZEIY010000034.1 coordinate 5,069, forward strand.
AAGCTCTCAAGATCCAGAACAGCAAGCTCGTTACGCCCCAGGCACTGAGCAAGCACACCCCGCCAGAACAGCAGGTAGGGCGCCTTACCCTCCTCTTCGTAGACCCGCCCCACCTCATTCCAGACTTCAGCAACCTTCTGCACCCCGGCTGCCGAGGTGCGCTGCTTGAGCGTATGGACGTTGGCACACTCCTCCTGATTGACCGCACTGGCCTGCGTCGCTGCATCAATAGATGGATCGGCCTGAGCCGTGCCTGAGAGACCAATGACGAGGAGAGAGACACTCCACGCAAGGATCTGCGAAATCCGAGGTAAACTCACTTGCTACCCTCCTGCCAGCCCGGCCAGCCCGCAAGTGGACCAGCGTAAAGGTGATTTCGGACATCTCTGCCCTTGTCATCCCCGACCGCGACAACTGCAAGCCAAGGCACCGATTGTCCATCGACCGAAGGATACTCGGCAACAGCGAGTTCCTGATTACCCATCGTACCAAGATGCAGCCTCTCCTTCTCGCCAGTATCCCGGTCCAAGCGGATGACTGGGTTCCCCGAAGAGGTGTCTGCAGCAATGTAGTACACGTAGCGTCCGCCGTGAGAGACTGCCGGACGGGGCGCGAGGCCCGAAGGCAGGTAGATGTCACTCGCGAGGACCTCCATCTGCCCATCTCCAGAGGCGCCGCCACGCACAGCAAGAAGCATGCGCTGCTCAGGCTCTGAAGAACCCTCGGCGCGGGGCACTCTGGCAAAGAGCAGCACCTCATCATTCCCCTGCACGACCGTGAGGGCGAGGAGCTCGTAACCGTCCAGACCCTTGACCCGAACCCGCTCACGAACCGAAGACGGCTCCGGAGGATCCGCAATGCCCAGGCGAGTGCCGGCGCGCGTCGCCGCGATCCAATTCAGAGCACCCGTCTTGTGTTCGATGGCGAGCGAATGTTCTACCCCGGTGGGACTGTGAGATAGTCGTAGTCTTTCACTGGTGAAGCCGGCCCCCGACATCCGGTAGACATCCAAGTGACCATCCAATTCGACCGTAGCAAAGAGATGGTTGCGCTGGCCGTCCACAGTAACTTCGTCAACTCTTCCGTCGAGACCCGGCACCTCACGAGGGCTACCATCGAAATAGAATAACCGCGCATCACCGCCCACAGCACGCACGAAGAAGAAGCTCGCCTCGTCCCACCAGGCCACCCCGGTGTCCGCTCGATCGGCCGCACCGCCAAGGGCCTCTACACGCGAAGAGCGAGAACCGGGAACAATCGCGTCGAAGGTTGATGCACCCTCAATCCACAACTGGCGCAGCCAGGTCCGACGATCCCTGTCCGTAATCTCATGCACCAGCCGAGGCGTACTGCCAGGCGCCCAGATAGGACGCTGCGCTTGACGACCTTCCATAGCTGGAACATCCGACACCAAGCGAAGCAGCACAGTATCAGCAGCATGCGCTGAGCCCATCGGAAGCAACGCACCAACAAGCGCTGCCAGGGCGGCTCCAACAGTCGTTAACTTCCCCACTGCTCTCCCTTCCCCTCTTCGCACCCCCATCAGCGCTTACTTCGATCATTCAAGTCTAGCGTCTGCCCCGCAAGAAGGGTGTGAGACTTGCCCATGATCTCGTATCGACCCGGAAAGAGCCAGAAACCCCAAAGACCAGAGCCCAGATCGACACCCGCATTGGAGCTGACCTTTCGCAGCAGTTCAAAGGTCGCGTCATCGAGAATTGCGCCCTTATAGTTGATATCGATGACGGTGCCGTCCGGACCAAAGGACGCCAGGCGACTGTAGCTACCCTCGAAGGAGTCGCGACGGGACGAAAGCCGAGCAACCTCCTCGGCGGTTCCTCCCTCGATGCCACCAGCTGCGTGCAATGCCCACCACGCTTCATTGAGGTCGCCAAGCTCTTCGTAGACAGCTGAAGCGAGCTCCAAGAACTCTAGAGATTCGATGTTTTCAGGGCAGCCCCTGATGGCCTGAATGTAGACCAGCGCCTCCTCAGAGTGGCCTCTGGACAGGCGATCAGTGGCCGTCTTGATGTCACCATCCAAGCTGCGATGGCAGGGCGAATCCCCTGCCGCAGCGCCACTGCTCGAAGGGGGTGCTGCCCCTCCACCGGAGAGAGGACAGCCGCTGAGAAGAACCAGCGAGGAGAAAACAGCAGCAAGTGCCAGCCGGATGACGGATACGGAATACAACTTCTCAACTCTCATGGAGTTCTCCTCTGCGCAACACAATACGCCGATCTGCATACACCTTTGCTAGCACCGCACTGTGAGTTACCAGCAACATAGACACACCCATCTCATCTACTACCTCTCGGAGTAGCTTCAGCACCTCGTGCTGACTCACGGGATCGAGACCAGCATCGGGTTCGTCAACGAAAGCGAAGCGGGGCCTGGCCAGCAGAAGTCGCGCGACACCGGACTTGCGTCCCTCACCACCACTGAGAAAGCGCGGATGACGATCCAGGAGCCTTGCAATGCCAAGGCGCTCAGCGACCTCAACCACCCGGGCTTCGGCGACCTCTCCAACCGGGACGCTCGAGTCCACGTACTGTACGGTCTCTAGCAGCGACTGGCGGACGGTTCGGAAAGGCGGAAGGATCGCTCCAGTCTGCTGAAGAAGACCCTGGTAGTCGGTCCGCAGGGGTTGCAGGGCGCGCGCGCCGAGATGACTCACGTCACGATCACCCCAGAATAATTCGCTGCCCTCACTGAGGTTCCGCAAGCGCAAGATCAAGCTGCCAAGAACTGACTTGCCCACGCCGCTGGGCCCCGACACCGCGACCAACTCGCCCGGGAACATGTCCACATCGACGCCGTTGAGAATGTCGGGGGCGTCCGCATTACTGCCGGGTCGCCGCCAACGGAGAGAGCGTGCTCGAATGACGGGGAGGACGCTCACCAGACAGCTCCCTGGGTAGTCTGCATCGCCTCAATAAAAGGAGCGAAGGCACCCTCTCCTGCCTGGAGGTCTTCAGTGCGGGCCACCACGACCCCCTCATCTACCAGCAGAGTCTCACCCTTCAGGTCTGTGGCCAGCTCAACATCATGGGTAATCAGCAAGACCCCCGCCCCAGAGGTAAGCAGACGCGTCTCCAGGAGCTCGCGAAATGCATCTCGCGAGGACGGGTCCAGGCCCGTAGTGGGCTCGTCAATGATGAGAACCTCAGCGCCGCGAGCCATCGCCAGCGACACCAGGATGCGGCGAATCATGCCCTCAGAGAGCCCCGTCGCCACGGCATTGAGGTTGGCTTCCGAGGGCTCAACTCCGAGCGCCTCCATGCCGGCCAGCGCCTCCTCGAGGCCATTCCCCCCAGCCTCTGAATTGGGTAAGAGAGCGGCGAAATGATCGCGGACGGTCCAGCCTGGCACGAGGTTTTCGCGTCCACCCTGGGGAACAAAGCTGAGGTCATCGCCTCGAAGCACCGCGAGATCCGGAACCGTCGAACCCGGGGGATAATGTGAGAAGTCGATCTCGTACGCACCATCCCCTCGCTTCAGGACAGCGCGCCCGCTGGCCTCGACGGGAAAACGGGGCAGTTGGCCTAGTGCGAGGCGCGCCAGAAGAGTCTTACCAGCGCCCGAACGACCCATGAGCACGGTACGGCGACCGGGTTCGACGAACAGATCCAGACCCCCATCAGGAGTCTGCCGGCCGGGCACACGTACCCTGGGCTGCTGCAGGTGAAGTTGAAGCGAACTCACCCGGCATCCCCCGCCGAGGTACGGGGCTGGGCGAGGAGCAGGAGACCTCCCAGGAGGCCCATAACGACCACCAGAAGCGTGAAGGCCTGAAAGCTGCTTACAGCTTCTGTGCATACCCCCTCAGGGAGACATCCGTAGCAGCTACGCCAGCCTAGGTAGAGGCACTCCTCGCTCCTCGCCGAGGAACCGACAATGTCTGCAAGGAGCTTTCTGGGTGGCATGAGGAAGGGCGCCAACTTCTCAAACTCAGCACCCCAGGAGATGGCCAGTCCCCCCCGCACCGAAGATGCGCCGAACACGTAGGCGAGCGCGATCTGAGTGAACGCGACCTGAGTGAACAAAGCGGCGCTGTGCCGTCCGATCAGTTCGCGGAGATAGCCAGTGAGCAGGTATCCACGCAGCACTCGGCCCAGGGGAAGACCGTGGGCCATCGCGCCCGCCAGCACTTCCTGCTGGCGTAGAGCGCTGAGTTGACTGGACAGCTCCTGCAGAGCCACGGGCAGATAGAGGACGAAGACGATGCCGGCCGCCAACAGGGGGCTAGGCTCCTCGAGCAGAAGCATCCCTACGAGGACCAGGAGGAGACGCGGAGGCGAGGCCGCAGCGAGCCCGCCAGCCTCGTCCCCGTCCGCAGCGGAAGGGAGCACTGGGCGCTGCAGCGCCAACCAGGAACGCAACGCTAACACCAACACCAACGCCAGAACTGCGCACAAGCCAGGCACTACGAAGTCAGAAACGCCGCCAGCTACCACAGACAGGAAGTCGCGTCCCGACTTGTCCAGGCCCAGAGGGTGGGAAATGCTCGGCCACGCTGCCCCCCTACCGCTGGGTTTCGCCTCGGCACCGAACCAGCCGATCAGCGCGAAACCTAAGAGCAGCACCGGACTGAGGACCTCGGGCCGCCCAGCTATTGCGCCACGTAGATCTTTCACCCTCATCGCCGCCCCATGATCTTCTCGACAGGCAGCTTGTCGATGGCCAAAACGATCAGCGCGAAGACCACCAGCACGTTGGCCAATAGGAGGGCGTCGAGGCCCTGTCGGTCCACGACCAGATCGGTCAGGGTCTCGCCCAGCCCATCGACGCCAAAGACCCCCTCCACCACCAGCAGTCCACCCAGAAGAGCGAGCAGACCGCCGCGAAGTTGAGCAGCGCGCACTCCGCGAGAGACCTCCGCGACGGCGGGCGTGGGGTCGCAGCCCCACATGCGAAGACTGTCGGCGTACGAACGACGAAGCTCAGTCGAGGTGACGTGTCGCCATCCACGCATGAGGATCGATGCGGCGCCATCAGCGAGGCTGAGCGCGACACCGGCCCAGAGGATCCCCGCTCGGTCATAGTCGAGCCAGTGAGTGTTCCCCAGATGATCGGGTTCCGGCACCAAACGAAGCACGACACCAAAGACCACCAGGCCCGCAATGGGCAAGGGTAAGCCACCGGGAGGCATCAGCCGCGCAAGGCCGCCAAGAAAACGTTCAATGAGACGGGCACCAGACTTCGGATGATCGCCCCGGGCCCTGGTCTGCAGATTGGACGCCATCTGGTTCTGAGCAAGCTTCGCGAAAAGTAGTTGAGAGCCGTAGAGCAGCCCGATACACGCGAGAGCGATGCTCAGCACAGCGAGGCTACGTAGGCCGCGGCGAACGAGAACCTGAACCAGAGGGGTGCTGGCATCCTCACGGCTGCTACCCGAGCGCAGGGTCAGCGTGCCGTACAGGGACCGAAGATAGAAACCACCGGCTTCAGCCACTCGTCCGACTGCTGGCGCAATTCCCGTCGACCGGTCCTCACCTTTGCCGCACTCAGCGGCAGGATTCACCTGATAGCCACGCGCGCTGTCCCAGCTGTAGCTGTCCAGACACATGGCTTCACGAGTTGAATTGACCAGGCAGAAGATCAGCCCCGGGACAAGGAGGACCAGCACCAAAGAGCGGAGCGAGTGGACTCCAAAGGAGCCGCGCCCCAAAGCTGGGTTCACTCCCCTGCCGACTCTTTCCAGGCGACCTTGCCGACCTGGGTATAGTAGTAGAAGGGGCTCGGCCTGAAGCCAACGACGCGGTCGCGTCGATAGACTGACTGCACCTGCAACGTCCACAAGAACAAGTACGGACGATCGCTGTGGAGTTGCCTATGTAGCTTCTGCATGAGCGCCTCACGAGCAGGGCCACTGCTCTCCTTGTAGAAGTCAGCAACGATGCTATCAACCTTCTCATCGGTGTACTTGAACAGGTTGACCTGGCGGCCACCGTCCTGAGCACTGGAGAACAAGCTCAGTACACCCTCCTCGCGGTCGAGGTTCCAGCGGCCAAGAATTATATCCCAACTCTCGGATGCCTGTCCCGCCTCAACCTTATTTCGCCAATCGCTGGGACGGATGTTCATGACCCGGACACGGAAACCCAGGGACTCCCAGGCATCCTGGAATCCATACACGACGTCTGAGAAATCGTCCGCTATGTCCGACTGGACGCCCAGGCGAAGAGTGAATCCTTCTCCACCCTTTACCCAGCGTCCACCCTCACGGCTGTATCCAGCCTGCTCCATCAACGCGATCACACGATCCCGATCCTCGGGGGTCGGCTCAACATCGCCCGGAGCCCAGGCCGAACCCGGCAGGAAGGGACCAGAAGTCGGCCTGGCAGACTCGCCACCGAACTTCTCGACCAACTGCTTACGGGGGATTGCAATGTCCAGGGCTTCACGAACGAGCGGATCAGCCAAAGCCGGGTGGGCATGATTGAGTGCCATAAACCACCACTGCATCAGATCGTACGAACGGATTCCGTAGCGCTTGTTCTCGTTTCGGAATGGTGGCAGCACGGCAGGCGGTGGCGAGACCCAGAGATCCGCTCGCCCCCCCTCCATGAGTTCCTTTTGCCGAGCAGCATCCTGGTCGTAGAGGAGGCGAAGCGCCTGTATGGGTTCCCCCTTGCGCACCTTGACCTCTCGATGAGGGTTCCTGTGAAGGACAACATCGTCGAAAGACTCAATGGTGTTCTTGGCAAAGAAGGGGCCCGTCCCGATCGGTTGCCGCTTGCTCGCAGCCAGTTGGACCGTGCCACCATCCTCGCGGGCAAGCGCCTTTCTAGACAGGAGCACGCTGGTCATCAGATAGCGCTCGGCGCCGTCGTCGGGCATCGAGACCTGGAACCGAATGCTGCCGTGCAGCGGGGTGATCTGCTGTGCATCACCAAATATCTTCGAATACCAGCCGCCCGAACTATGACCAACATCGGCACGTCGGTACACATCGTTGAGCGTGAACGACACATCACTGAACGTCACTGGAGAACCGTCGCTGAACTTCAGGCCGTCGCGCACCGCCAGACTCAAGTTGGGGGGGCGAGCGACCCAGCCGGGCTCGAACAGACTGCTCTCAAGATCTCCACCCACATCCGTCGTGAAAAATCGCGTGAACAGCAGCTCTGCAAGACGAGATTCACTCATCGTTCTAGCCAGGAACGGGTAGGTCGCCTGCGGCTCATCTTCCTCGAGGACGACCAACGCCCGCACATCCTCGGCTTCCGCCACGGACAGGCTGGAGAGAAGAACGGGCACCGCGACACACACCGCAAGGGCTGCAAGAAGAAACATCGGTAGGATTCGAGCTTGCCTCATCGATTTACCTTGGCGTCGGCGCCCGAGCCTACCACGGCGACGCGCGCGATGGTTCGTGCCGTCGGCCCGGCCAGTTCCCAGCCAGGCACGACAGCGATGTCATCGAGCAGTTCAACCGCCCGCTGTAGCTCATTGCATTCATACCGTGCTCGAGCGAGCGCAGCCAGCAAGAGGGGATCGAGACCGGCGGCCGGCCGCACGCGTCCGCGGGCCCCAGCAGCCTCTTCGAGGCATAGCAACGCCAGTTCAGCGTCACCTTCATCGAGAGCGAGTAGCCCCATGTCACGATAAAGAGCACGGCGAAACCAACGGTCCAGCAACGACCGACCACCCGCATCGAGACTTCCCTCTCCTTCGCGGGGAAGAGCCCTCAAGCCCCCCTGCCACACACCGATAGTGTCCTCGAGTTGGGCCTCCGCCTGGGCGAGTCGTCCCTGCCCTGCCGGCGCCGACGAGAGGAGGGACTTCGCAGATGGCAACAGAGCAGTGACGGGCCCCGCGAGCCAGTCGCTGGTGCCCGCAGCGCGAGCCAGGAATTGAGCAGCATCCTCATCTCCACCATCTGACACCACGACCTTCTCCATCCACGTACTGATCAGCGCCTGCGCCGCCTCAATCTGGGCAGGTCTGAGCAGGAGATATTCCAGACGCTCGCCGCGCACTTCCAGCACTTTCACCTCGGGAACAACGAGAGAGGCAAGGTCCTGCTCACCCTCCGCTGAAGTAGACCGTGGAGTGACACTGTCCGGGTCGCCGGGAGCCGCAGGAGCTTGAGCCCCTGCGTTTGCGCGAGCAGCCTTCTCACCGTCCACATCCCCAAGGCTCTTACATGACAGAGCGCCAAGGACATAGGCGTCGGCCAGGCCAGGCCCAAAAGCGTCGGGCTCTCTGGCCAGACGACAACTCGCGTGCGCATGAACGGCGGCGAGGTGCCCGAGAGCGCGATGGTCTTCTTGAAGTGCCCTGTGAAGCACTCGCCTCAATGCCGCAGACGAGCTGGCACTCACCGTGGACGCACGATCTGCACCAGGATGCTTCCACTTCCCTTCCACGCCACCCAGCCACCGCTGCGCCACGCGAGCGAACACATCATCAGGGATGCCGTCCCCGAAGGCTCCCTGCCACAGCCATGAGGCCTGGACCTGTTGCTGGCTGAGCGAAGGAGCCGTGGGGTCTTTCTCGGGCTCAGCGCTACGGCAAGATGCCAAGGTGAGGGCAACTAATAGACTGAGACCAACTCCGCGAAGAGAAGAACACCCAGTGCGTTGCATCCAACGCACCCGAGCCAGGAGAGACAAGCCGATGATTCGCACCCCTCCTGGTTCAGTCTTCCAGCTGGTCGAGGATGTCATCTACCTCGGCGGTAGAGCCCCCCGACTTGGTCAGACGCGACCGCCAGCGCTCACACCAGTCAAAGCCTCTGGAGTTGGGCTTCTGCATCAGATGCAACTGAAGCGCAGAGCGGCAGGCAAACTCGGCGAGGAAGGTTCGCTGCTCCCCAGATAGCGCGTAGCCCTTCTTGAGATTTCGCCAGACGACATCGCTTCGCTTGATCACCGTCCCATACTTCTTGCCGTCGTAAGCGGGCTTAATGCCAGCCAGATTCAAGTTGGGGGCATTTGCCAGATTCTTTCGAGACAAGGCAGTTTCAACAGCCTTCTGCCAGCCCGGGATCTTCTGGTTATAGAGAGTAATAACAGCGATCTGGATCTCAGGGCCGGAGGCGCCAACCTTGCCACTGGCAGCATCCATAAGGCAGCCCTTGTCGGCGCCACTGAGGGTGCCCTTGTGCTCGAGGGACGCGATATCGATACCGCTGCACGAGCCCGTCGAACCCGAGGCTGCGGCCAGCTTCTCGGTGTTCTGCTGAGCCGCAACGTTAGCGGTCGGCGGAGCTGCCGCGACCTGCTGTGCCCCTGCTGCATCTTCCGTGGCCGGCGCTCTCGGGGTGACGACAGGAGCCTCAGTGGCTGCCGCCTCGCTATCCACCGCAGGCTCGACCTGGCCCGAACTTTCCGCCTGGGGCTCGGCCTGAACTGCGTTCTCCGCCGCAGGCTCGGCCTGAGCCCGAGGCTCTGCGCTGTTGGCTTCCCTTGAGGGAGCGGAGCGAGCCGAGGATGAACGTTGCGCTGGCCTGGCGCGAGTCACCTTAGCTACTGCACTGCAGTCCACAACCGTGCCGCACGTCAGGTCGCTGGCAAGAGCAGAGAGACCAGTCCCCTGGTAGCCCAATGCACGGAGCACCCGGCCCTGCGCCGCTCGGCAATCCCCAGACCCATTACCCCAGCAATCCCCGGCGCTGACTGACATGGTCTCACCAGCGCAACTGGCACACAGCAGCGCTGCAGCGAGAGCCGCTGCGGCAAGAATCGGGCGGGCCGGGGAGAAAGAGATCATGAGCCGGTTCGGGGACCTTCCGTGGGCAGGCTCTCGAGGACCTCAGTGCGAATTCGCTCTGGGACCTTGGAGTCATCGACTTCGGTTCGACGCAACTCAATAGAGATCAAGTTACCGCCCCTGCGGAGCTTATGATCGATGCGCTTGAGCTCGTGCCCTGGACTCCAGACCATCATAGATGCTGTCCCGCCGACCTGGAATGGAAGGGCGAAGCCGCCTCCTTCGCGCCGCCCGATCCCCTGATAGGAAGACTCGGCGCCTGCGCGACCCTGGGCGATGTTGTCGTAGTCATCGGGCAGGTCCACAGGCCAGACCGTGGCCGCCAGAGGGTTACCAGTACCCGCCTCATAGATCTCAAACGAAACGATGCAGTTAGGCTCTGTCGAGCCGCTCGACGCCGCGCTGCCGTCCTTGGGACAGCCGGACAGCAGCAGCAGCGAAGGCGCCGCAATACAAATAACAAGGGTCTCTAAGGTACGTTTCAACATGGCCACTGGGCCTCTCTCTGGTTAGAAAAACTACTTCCCAAACAGTGCACACTGTTCGGCACTTCGTGAAGCTCCGCCTCCATCAGCAGATACTCTCTCACGCAAAACCGCGCTCAATGTAGGCTCGGCCGCCCACCTGGACAGAACCGAATTCTCAACACAGCCTCCATCTGCATTCCCGATGGTGAGGGCACTGGCGAGGACCAACTGACCCCGGTCGCCGTGACCATCTTCGAGAAGCACGAGTGAAGCGAGCAGGCTCGTAGTCCGCTCATCGCGGGCCGTCAGGCCCCCACAAGCCGCCGCCGTGTTCCCCAACACCAGGCAAGCCTCAGCGCGAGACCGCTCTGCGCGCTCGCGTAGCGACGCGCAAGCCGGATCACTGCACTTACTGACCCGGGCATAACTGTCGACCGCCTCGCCGTAACCATCCACAGAGGCAAGTCGCGCGGCAGCGGCGTAGACAAGACCAGCCCGAGCTCCAAGCTCGCCGTCCAGTTGACACAATGGCTTGCTCATATCTCGCGCCTTAGAAGCCTCGCCGGCGAGGAGCAGGTCCAGGGAGGCCAGCACCTTGCCAGCATCGAGTCCTCCAGCAGCAACCGGAAGAGCAGATACCGTCGACTCGGCAATCGACCAGTTCCCATCTCTCGCTGCCGCTTCGAAGGCACGAAGCGCCGTCAAGGTTGCCTCGTCGCTAGGAGCCGTCGGCCTGGACATCATCACTGCAATGACCCCCACAGCAACGAGCAGGACGACGATTACGCCAACCAACATCCCCTTGCTACTACCACCGCCGCGCACAGCAGCGAGAGCTTGCTCTGTGCTACCCGACAGGCCGCCCGTAGCCGTACCCATAGACTCTGTACTCGAACCTGGCAGCGTTTCCGCATCAGTCGTCGTGAAAGCACGAGTCTGACCGACATTCTCGAAATGCTGGCGGTTGGTATCGGTGTCGACATCACGTACACCGTCTATCGGACGACCCGGCACCCCTGTCAGGTCAGCGGCTATGCGAGTCTCGAACCCTGTCTTAACTCCGACACCCTCTCCTGGAGGAGGTTCTGGAGCCCCTGCTGCGGCCTGAACGTCTGGAGACATGGTGGTGAGATCCATCGTGTCACCGATATCCTCGGGGCGACCGTTCCCATCCCGACGTGCCAACTCAGCATCAAATCCAATGAGCGGCGCAGGGCCCTCGATGCTGGTCGCGCTCACTGTAATGAACGCTCCCGAAGGAAGCGGTGGTAGTTCTCCCGGGAGGAGAAGCCCGCGGTTATCCGACCCGAAGTTGACCTTCCCCAACTGATCTATGCACTCATCGAAGCTCTGGAAGCGCTCCTCGAGGTCGGCGGCAGTCGCCTTCTGCAGAAAAGAAACCACCGAGGGACTGAGTCCCTGCCACGCTTCGGGGAGAATCCGCCCGACGGGGATGGCGTTGAGCTCTTTCTGGGGTGGGAGACGGCCAACGAGCATCACATACAAGGTGATCCCGAAGCTGAAAATATCGGACTGGGGACCGGGCAGGCCGGCGAGCTGCTCGGGGGCCATGAAGCCGAGAGTGCCCATCGTCTGGCCCATCTCAGTCAGTCGGATGGCATCCGGGCTGATGTCCTTGGCGATGCCGAAATCCGTGATCTTGGCGACACCGTCCAACGCGATGAGGACGTTGTCGGGCTTTACGTCACGATGAACCATCTGGGCAGCGTGCACCGCTCGCAGTGCAGCAGCGAGGGACAGGCCGTAGTAGCGAACGAATGGATAGGGTAGATGGCGACCAGACTTGCGAGCGCGATCGATGAAGCCGACGAGATCTCCTCGATCCATCCACTCAAGGAGCACGTAGGGGGCCCCTCCTTCGAGTTCGCCACAGTCATAGACCTGCAATACATGGGGATGACTGACCCTGGATGCGAGCTGAAGCTCGCGCTCGAACCGCTCAAGGAAGAGTTGCTGTTGGCGGGCCTCGTGAGCAGTAGAGACCTTTGCCGCTACCAGACGGTCCAGACGGGTGTCGCGTACCCGAAAGACCATGGCCTGGCCGCCGGCACCAGCGCGACCCTCAACGAGAAAACGTCGCCCATTCGAGCCACCAAACCGCTCTCCCTCTTGGAGCATGCGCGGCGCGGAGCCTTCAGGCGAATCACCTGGTCCAATCTGCTGAGCCATTACGTCTGCAGTCCCTTACACAGATTATTTCCTAATAGGAACAGATAATAGTGGACACGGACCGCGGGCGAAACCCGCGGACCGACACAACTGCAGCCCAATTCCCTCTCGAGGGAGCTCAGTCGCAGTCAAGAGAGGCGCCCTCGGCGCACCAGGCCTCCAGGCGGGCGAGCCCTTCTTCGAGAGAAACTGTAGGCTCGTAGCCCAGATCGTTGCGAGCCGCGCTGATATCGAACCAATGAGCCCGCGTGACTTCATGTACTAGGAATCGAGTGATCCTGGGTTCTCTCGCGAGATGAAAAACACGGTGGATTGTCTCGAATAAGTACGCGAGACCTTCTGCGAGCCAGACGGGAACCCTCCCCCTGACAGGCGCCTCGCCCGCCGCCGCAAGCATCCGATCCACCATGGTCCACACACCGATTGGTTCGCCGTTACTGATAAAAAAGGCCTTGCCACCGATGTCTGCGCCGGCACGCAGACGGTCGGCAGCGAGCAGATGCGCGCTCGCCGCATTGTCCACGTACACCGTGTCCACCAGGGGGTCTGCGCTGCCGATGCGGCGTAGCTGTCCGCTGCGCGCCTTCGCTACGAAGCGGGGCAGAAAGTGGGGATCTCCCGGTCCCCAGATCAGATGTGGACGCAGAGCCACACAAGCCAGAGCGGCACCATTCGCATCCAACACCAACTGCTCTGCCTGAGCCTTGCTCCACGGGTAGTCGGCCAGGAAGTGGGTGGCATAAGGCAAGCGCTCGTCCAGGCCCTCTACATCACCATCTGCTACCACGACGCTGGGTGTGCTCGTGTACACCAGATGAGGAATGCCCTCGCTTTGCGCTGCTTCGACCACATTGGCCGTGCCCCCGACGTTAATTGACTCGTAGTCCGCGCGCCGACCCCAGGGTGGTGGCTTGGCTGCGACATGAAAAATGACATCGACGTCAGCACATGCACCGGTGACGGCACTCAGATCACGAATGTCGCCACGCTTCAGCTCCGCTCCCATCGCGATCAGCTCGGGATACTCACCCCGAGCCAGCACCACCACGGAATCGCCACGCTCGAGAAGCATGCGCACGATGGCCGAGCCCAGAAAGCCGCCACCGCCAGTCACCAGGGCCCTCATCCCACCTTCCCCCGCGCCCAGCTCGCGAGCTCCTCACGATTGATCTTGGCGTTATGGCGAATATCGACCGGAAACGAACGATGAAA
>CAZEIY010000035.1:0-2754 GCA_964512375.1 uncultured Rickettsiales bacterium
CCCTCAGTCCAGCACACCTACCTGGCCATGGCCACGGGCCTGGTCGTAGGAGTCACCAGACTGCTTCCGTCGGTCAAGCCTTCCTGGATAGGACTTGCCGGCCTCGCGCTTCTCGCCTGGCCTCTCCTCTCAAGCACCGGCCACTGCGAGGCGGGACGGGGCGACAACGAGCGGCCGAGCACAGAAGACGGCGCCATCCGGGGACTCGTGCTCGGCGCCGCTGTGCCTTTGCTGTGGATGGCGGCAGGCCCGCTCTTTGCGAGCACAGCGGGCTGGATCATGCAATCTCTGGTGGGACTGCTGGTCGGCTTCGCTGCTGCACGATTTGCGCGGGGCTGGCTGGCAGGGTTCTGCCGATCACTCGCGCCGGCTCTCCTCCCCCTGTCGCTTCTCGCTGGTGCCGAGATCCTGCTACACGGGCCGGCCCTACTGCTGAGCCTGCACCGCCTGCTCGGGCAGAACGCCGGCGATGGCTACCTCCTCAGCGCACTGGTCACTGCCAGCGTTTTCGCGCTTCTCGGGTTCCTCTCGGGACCCACAGGTCCAAAGAGCGCCCCCACCGCCGCGCTCGGCATCGTTGCCTTCCTCACTCTGCCCCCTCTGCTGGGAGTCGATGCAGCGCTCCGCGTGGTCGTTGGCCTGGGCGCTCTGCTCCGCCTGCCGCAGATCATCGCCCAGCAGCGCACCCGGAATCGACTGAGCCATGCGCTGCTCTCCCTGGCGGCTCTGGTCGCTCTGACCCATCCCCCCGACCCGGCTGCACTTCGCCTCGTCGCACCATACGAGAGCTTCGCAGAGCCCGTACGACTCGCCGCCCTGGTGAGAACCCTGGCCGAACAGCCCGCCCGGATCGACTCCGGTGCAACCGGCAGCGTCATCAGCTCACCCGATTCTCAGCGCAAGCTCCTCTACTACCGAGGCGCAACGTCCGAGCTGGGCCCTCAGCAACGCGCTGCAGACCATCTCTTCGGCCACCTCGCAGGACTCCTCGGCGATCCCCCCGCCAGAACGCTCCTCCTTGGTGCAGGTAGTGGAGCCGTCATAGACGCCCTCCGCCGTGGGAGCGGGGGCACCGTCCAGGTCTATGAACCGAGTACTGCGCTCCACAGACTCATTCAAACCCACGGCGAGTGGAACCGCCAGGCAGCGGCGGACCCAGCAGTCCGCTTCCTACGCTCCTCGCCACTGGGGAGCTCAGCGAAGAGGAGCTTCGATGCAATCCTCATCGATATGCCCCCCCCCTGGCTCGCTGGAGCTGCATCCCACTGGGGAGAGCGACAGATCAAGCGGATCTCCGCACACCTCAGCCCACGGGGGAGTGCCATCTTTCGCCTCCCGCTGGCTTCTCTGTCTGCCGACGAACTGTCCACCTTTATCGTTCTGGTGTGTCGCCAATTCCCATCCGTCTCGGCATGGCTGAACCCCAGCGGCGCACGCAATCTCCTGCTGGTGGGGCAACACCATGACCAATCCGTACGTGGTGGCGCTGTCTTCGCTGGATGGAAACGAAAAGCAGTGCGGGAAGACATGGCCGCCGCAACGATGAGTCGCCCCGAAGATGTACTCGAGCGGCTTCTCGCGAACCAATACGGCCTCCTTAAGATGGCGGCGAATCGCGGCCAACGCAGCTGGCTGGGCAACTCCATCATATCGGGAAGCAGGGTTCGACATGGTCGACGTGGCCTGCCTCTGGCTGCTCTCGTCGAAGCCACGCAACACGAGGTGCCACTGGTCGATATCTCCGCTATTCCCGAGGACGAGTTAGCCCAGGTCCAGCAGCGCCTGAAGAAGGCGCGTGAGGTGCGTCGGGTCTATCTCCAGATGCTTGAGAGCTGGGCCTCGGGTAACGCTGGCGAAGCCCTGGGACTGGCTACTCAACTCGCACAGCAATCAGCCAGCCCGGCGCGTGATCTCAAGTCCGTCATCCAGCCCTGGCTCCGACGCGGCGAAGCGCTCCGAGCTCAAGGCCTGTGGCAACAGGCACGTTCCGAATTTCTGATGGCGGCTTCCTTCTCGCCCAGAGATGTCGAGGCCAACCTGGGTCTCGCGGATGCCTGTCGTATCCTCGGCGAGAAGGACCAGAGTGAACGCCACTACAAACTGGTACTCGCAGAAGACGGCCAGCACCTACGCGCCTCGCTAGGCCTCGCTGATCTGCGTCAGCGCCAAGGCAGAGTCGCCGAAGCCGTCGAGTTCCTGGAAGAGGTCGAGAAGAGCCACCCTGGCTCCTTCCCCTTGCTGGTCAACCTCGCCTACGGGCAGATGCAACTCGCGCGCGGAAGCGACGCCAACGTGGGAAGCCGCCTGTCGCGAGCGCGAGTACTGTTCCAGCGAGCGGCGGCACTGGAACCCGGCAGACCCCAGGCCCGAGCCGGCCTCGGTGAGGTGTACTTCCGAATGGGGCAAAACAAGCGTGCCCTGAGTGAACTGGACCGCGCCCTATTGCTCGAAGACAGCTGCCACTACCGAAGCTGGCGTGGCCACGCGCTCTTCGCTCTGGGACGGACAGACGAAGCGGAGCAGGAGGTGCAGACCGCCCTGCTTGCATGCCCGAACCTCATCGACGCCCTCGTCCTGCTGGGCAACATCACAGCTGATCAGAGTCGATACAAACGAGCACGTGAAGCCTGGGAGCAGGTATTGACGCTAGAACCGGATAACAAGGCGGCGCGCTTCAACCTCGATCAACTCGGGCAGAGCGGCGTAGAGAGCCTCGAACAGTAGGTGCCTCTCAGCCTCAGTAGATGTGGCGCC
>CAZEIY010000035.1:2764-15786 GCA_964512375.1 uncultured Rickettsiales bacterium
GGTTGACCGCACCCCCGCCAATATTGAGGGCGTACATCTGACCGTTGGCAAAGACCGGCTCCGAGACCAACCCATCCATCTCGGTATAGAGGTTGTCTGTGACCGTGTAGCTGTCCGTCGTTACATCAAAGATGCCACCGCCACAGGTCTCAACATTAAGGCCATAAATACGGCTATTGCCGAGCACGCAGGGGTCCGGGCCAGGAATATGAGTTGCAAAGAACATCCGCCCGAAGACCACCGATGCCGCCCCCACAACCTTCTCGCCGATTCCGGTAAACCGATAGAAACCGCTGCTATTGAACAGTGCAGCCCCCGCAGCACAGGGAGCTGGCACCGACGCCTGGCAGCCGAACGGGCTTGGGTCTTTGCGCACGTACACCCCACCTTTAGCTGTGCTGTAAATATTGAAGGGGCTCCCGCTGGCGTAATAGACAAGTAACTCGCCAGCCTGCGAGAAGAAGGGCGCGGGCGGATAGTAGACGTGCTTGGCATCGTCGGTACTGTGCGGAGTAGAGAATGAGCACACCGTTGGGCTTTCCGGAGACAGCTCATTGAACTTGATCTTGAAGACGTAGCCCATCGAGTCACCGATAAAGCCCACATCGACCGAACCGTCGCCGTCGAGGTCAGCGAGCGCAGGAGTGCCGAACAGACCACCCTCTGGCGGTAGGTATTCCCTAAACGCATCGGTGTCTCGATTGATCAACGCCGGATGAGCAACGGCGAAACCCTCTTGCGGATATACGGTGGGCACACGACTGGTGCCCCAGTTGTCCAGATCGTGCACATATATTGCCGCCTGGGCGAACTTGCTCGCATCGCTGCTCGCTCCCACACCCGGCGATTGCGAACCACCACCCCAGACTGCAAGCCAGCGCTTCTGCGCCGATGTGCCACCGACGTCATAGAAAGACATCACACCTGGTGAGCCAACGGCACGACCCTTGCCGGAACCTGAAGTAGCGGTCAGATCAGTACGCTCCCACATGAAGCGAGGAAGAAAGGGGTTAGTGACGTCGAGCGCATACGTGTGACGGGCGCCGAGACCACCCGACCAGACCACAACGCGATGCCACTCACAGCCGTCAGCGTCGATGACTCCATCCTTGTCACTGCTCGAATAACTGGGGCCGCCACAGCCGGAGAGACCTGTCTTGTATCCATCCAGCCAGACATGCTCAACCATCACCCGACCATCGTTCACCGAAGTTTGACCGCTTCGCATCAGGTCATCAGCCTGGAAGTCATCGTATTCCCGGACCGTCTCGCTCAAAGGATCTCGATTGAGCTTCGAGCGTGGGATATAGAACCAGTACTCGCCACCAGCATGGGCGACCACGTCCAGGACAAAGGCATGCAGCATGCCGGCGTTGGAGTTGACGTAGACCATGCTGGGCAGTGCCGCCAGCTTCGTCTTGTAGTTGATGAAATGCGGCTCCGTTGCGATGGAGTTCAGACTGGCCGGCGCGACGACAGCGACGCTGTGGCCGGTGTCTCCCATCTTCCACGGACCACGAGGCAACCCAGTGCTTAGAAACACCGCTGTAGAGACGCCACGGAGGAAGTCCACAAGCAGCTGGGCATCATGCCAGTCACCATCACAGTCAAAATCGTAGTCCTGCAGGATCGTGGTGCACTGAGTGTTCGATGCCAGCGTGATCGAGCCCTCCTCGACCAGCAACGTGGTGAGATCCGTGCCAGCACCCAGAGAACTGCGATCAAAGCGCAGAAGGGAGCTATTGAAGTCCATCGCCGCATGCGCTGTGTAGCCCGTTCTCTGCAGGGCCGTATTCCAGGTGCCCAGGGACTCGAACTGGTTGTTCTCGCTGGCATCCGCCATGCGCGATGCGAGCAACTGTCCGGCATCCCAAAGTTCGCCGACCGGCCCGGTGCCCGTCAGCACCTGGCCGTAGGTCGCCGAAGACGGCACGTTGTCTACGTTGTAGGCGAGCAGGTGTCCCTTGAACAGTGGGTGGCCACCCTGCACCTCGTAATACGAAGCAAAGAGGCGATCACCAGCTGGACTCATCGAGATAGCAGCGTTGCTGTAGCTACCCGAAAAGCTGTCGTTGAGGATGCCCCAGAGCGAGGTGCTGATGCTGCCAGGAACCGGGGCCGCATAGTACAGCCCCTGCCCAAGTCCCGCAGTAGACTGATACAGCGTCACTGCCTCGGTGGACATGCTTGATGAGTTGCTGTCGATGAGAATTGTGTGTGTCTTGACCGAACCGGTACCCGCCACCGGTGCAGAGAACGTGTTGTAGGCGAAGTGAGAGACGTTATCGAGGTAGCAGCCCTGCCCCGAATACCCGGAGATAGGGCTGCTGTAGGCGTCATTACAGAGGAAGTCATTGGACGGGTTGGACGAGAAATGACCTGGATTCGGACTGGTGTCGTCGCGACCGATGTCGGTACCAATCACAATCACGATGAGTTCCGAACAGCTGTAGCGGAACGGGCCTGCCTGCCAGCTCGAGGTCGCAGCCCATGTCTGCGATGCCCAATACTCCAACAACTCTGAGTACGACTCCGCGAGCTTGCGATCTGGGTTGCTACTGGGCACGTGTCCGTTGAGCACCGCGATGATATCGGCCTTGGACTTGCCTGGATAGGCGAGGGGCTCAAAGCCGATGCTGTCACTGCCTACGCCGTCTTCGGTAAGCGCTACACCAAAGCTGAAGCCTACGGGCGCTGCGTTCAGTATCTTGATCACATGCTCTCGAACATACGACCAGCGACTGCCCGCCGTGCTCAGACTCGTATCTCCGTCCCAGTCAGCCCCCATGCGGGCGCTGTCCTCAATCAGGAACAGCACGGTGGGCAGCACGGCAGGAAGAGGTTCCTGAGCACTGGCGGAGCGGAGTGGGAGCAGCACGGCAACAGCCATGACCACGAGCAGGGCCCACAGCGCATGACCAGCGCCCCGGTTGGCTCGACGGATCGCGGCGGAATCAGAGCAAGCCATTACAACTCTCCACCAGGCCGGTCCGCGCGAACAAGAAGCCCCCAGCGCGGGCATTGGCCGAAGCGTTGGCCATCTCGCCGGTCGCCAACACATCCATGGCGTACGCGATATTGCTGACACCCGTACCAGCGGGCGGCTGATTGCAGACGGCCTGACACACATCGACTCGATAGGTCGACAGCGTCATCGTGTTCGCCGTGATGATGAGAGGCGTGTCCACGGAACCACCAGCGGTAGGATGAATCCAATCAACCAGGCAGTTGTTGGATGCCTGGCTGGCCTCCGTGTACACGTTCAACAGGTTGACAGTGTCATCTTCTGCCAACTGGCGGGCGTGATCCATACCGGCCATAGCGCCGTACTGGAGCTGCTTATGATGGCGCATGTTCTGAGTGATCTTCATGTCCAGTTGGGCCGCAGTGATCGCCGTGACACCCAAAATGGTCAAGGTAACCAGAGCCACCATCACGAGGATCAGAGCGAAACCACCCTGGCCGCCGGCCGAATGCACGAAGCCGCGCTGATCAAGACGACGCAACACCTACCAGTTCCCCCTTGTGACCTGCCAGGTGCCGATGGCATTGCGCACCGTCACCTCGGTGCGGGCCACCCGGCGGTGGAAGCCGTCCGCATTGCTAGAGACCGTAAAGCTGTCGGTCCCATCCAGATCGATGGGCGTCGAAACAGCGGAGCGCTTCTCGTCCTGACGGAGCGTGCGAGCAGTAAGCATCACGCGTACCGCGCCAAGGTTATGCCACTGGACATTGGTGGGGCTGAGGTCATGCTGAAAGGTCCAACTGGCTGCGAGATCACAGTCCATATTGAGACCCGGCTCACAGACCTGCACCTGCAGATCCTCGATGCCCAACGCAACTGGGATGTCGTTTGCAGTGGGATATCCTCCTGCGAGATTTGCGGCGAACAGATCAGGTACATAGTAGAGGACCGGTAGCTGAGGGCCACCAATTCCCTTGCCATCGGTCGCGTTCTTGTCGATGTAGTAGGCGACGTAAATCGGCGGGCCACAGATCATCATCGCAGGCAGATTGTTGGGACACTCCCCCAGATAGTCAGCCTGGGTGTTGGGATTTACCGGCACATCCTGCCCGGCTCCTATCCCATTCACAGACCAGATGAAGGAGGCGGGCCTGCCTCGCACCGAAGGCGCGAAACACATGATTCGGCTACGCGCACCCGAGGTGGAATACTGCGCTGCTGCTGTCGGATAGTCCGTGTGAAACGTAATGCTGCTCGTCCCGCAAGCCTGACGCACGTTCATATCGGTGAGAGCCCACGTGCTCCGGTTGGGGTCCATCATGAACACTTCGACAGCGTCTGCACCCGCCCCCGCGAGGTTGTCTCGCACATGGAGCGCGTAGACTGGCTGGCTTGCCGTGGCCGACTGACCGCTCTCTCCCCAGGAGCCACCGTCGTACCCGGTACCGAAACCAGCCGACGCAACATCTCGAGTCAGCATCTCCATCGCGACCCGCAGGTTCTGCTGCATGCTGCCCATGTCGGCCTGAGCACGGAACGCCTGCGTCTGGCTGATGAAGACCGTGTAGATCATCACGCTCACAAGCGTCGACAGGACCACGGTGATCAACATCTCCACAAGTGTGAAGCCAGCGCTGTGCGTGTGAACCCTCATATGCTGTCAGGGCTCCGGTCGAGAGGGTCCCAGGAGTCGAGCAGCCGCGTCGTCCCAATGGTCACACCATGCCTCTTTCTAGTGTTGGGGTCTCCATAGGTGACTCGAACTCGGATGAGCAAGCGATTGGCATTACCCGAAGTCAGTTGCTCCGAATGAAAGGAGCGGAGGAAGATGGTGGGCCCCAGGGCGACGTTGAAATTACCCAGACCATTGACGCGCAAGCCGCCATCGAGTGGGCACAGTGTTTCGAGACCATCGATGGTCGCTGGGGGAAACGCAGGTAGAGCGACACAGTTAAGGTCGGGATCGATGTAGCCAGCGACATAGGTCTTACCCATGAGCTGCTCAAGGCCATCTTGAGCCAGGGTAGTAGCCAGTCCCAGGCGATACGAGTTGGCGTTCGATGCGATCGCCGCTGCTTGTAGTCGCCACAGAGCCAACAGTCCTATGAGCATAACGACCAGCGCGATGAGCAGCTCGATCAGGGTGAAGCCGGCAAGCCTCGGCTGACGAGAGCGGGCGATGGCGTGATGCCTCATCATCTTCATCCTCCCGCTGCAATCTGAACGTTACCGCCCTTGTCGATACGCACCACGCGCTGCTCGACGAACTGCGCGGCTTTATTCCGGAGAACCACCCGAATTACGCCGCCGGTGAAATCGCCCGCAGCGTTGAGCAGGTAGCCGCGAGGACTGAAGATTACCGCGTCGGAGAGCGCGTGGCTCGCCGAGCCCTGCAGGACATGCCATTCCTCGATGCTGACGCCCATGCGCTCGTTGGGTCCCTGCGCGAAGTCATAGATGCCATCGTTGGTCACCGACCAGGTCACCGGACTTGTGCTGGGATCGGCACGGTGAACTTCGTAGCGACCGCGATTGCTTCTGGTGTTGCCATCACCAGGCTCTGGGTCGCTCTCGACAAGGACGAGCGCGAACTCCACATTCGCGCTGATCGCTTGAAACCGGCACAACTCAACCACTGACGCCAACTCCCTGGCTGCTCCGTTCAGGCGAAAGCGACCCATCAACTGGGACATGTCGCTGGCCGTAGTGGAGACGACAACAGCCATGATCGTCACCACCATGAGGACTTCCAGGAGGGTGAAGCCTCGCGGAACCTCATCTCTAGTCGCAAGAATCATGCCTCGCGCGTTGCGTGAAGAGACGGCCAAGGAGCGCTGCGAATGTTCTGAAAGCACCCGGCGGGAAGAGCCCGGAAAACTATGCAAAATGTCCTTAGTTCGCAAAGATTTCATGGTTTCTGCCGGTCCTTGAGGCGCCGCGCGAGCACCTCGTGGTAGCGCCGCCTCTGCTCGATCGGGGCGCTACTCATTCCGGGTCCTCCTGAGCTGTTCAAGAGGGACCTTGCTCGCTTCAGTGCCCGCGAAGCCTCCGCAAGATCCGACACGTCGCCTTCTACGCGATTTTCCAACAGCAGGCGCGCAGATTCCAGTAGAACCCGCTCCTCCCCTTCATCAAGGACCAATCCCCCTCGTCGACCACTGACCTGACCATCGCGTCCCCGCTCGATCTGCTGCATCGCCGCCGCAACGTCTTCACGAGCCAACTCCACCTCTGCCAGATAGCGGCGCAACTCTCCACGCCCGGGGCGTAGCTCAAGGGCGCGAGTGAACAATTGCTCAGCTTCCTGGAGACGACCCGCCTGGAGGTAGAGTTGGCCCAGCGAAGCAAGCACGCCAGGCTCCTCAGGGTCCTTCTCAAAAGCAGAACGAAGCAAGGTCTCAGCCGCGATCACCTGACCGGACTCAAGAAGCAATACGCCCTTGCCCCGATAGCCGCCGAAGAACTCCGGCTGGTACTCGATGGCCCGCTGGAAGAGTTGACGCGCTACGGGACGGAGCGTCTCGAAGCCCGACGCGTACAAGGCCCAACCTTTGCCGTAGAGAGCCGGTGCGTGGTGAGGCTCAATAGCAATTGCCCGGTTGTACGCTGCCTCGGCGCCAAGCAGATCGTTGTCGAGGAGCAGTTCGTCACCACGCTCGGTCCAGGCGGTCGCCGAGCCTCCGCAAGCGAGCCCGACGAGACTGACCAGCAGGAGAAGCACATTTCGGCAGGATGGCACCTTCTACGGACCTTCAGGAGCCGCGCCCGGAAGGGATGTGGATACCGTAGTCCTTCATCTTGTAGAGAAGGGCCCGATGCGACATCTCCAACAACCGGCATGCATGGGTTCGATTGCCACCGGTCTGCTCCAGAGCGCGCACGATGAGTTCTGCCTCAAGCTGAGCCAGACGCCTCTTCACCGAAAGATCAGCATCATCCACCGCTGTACCGACCAGCTCCCCCCCCCTACCGCTTACGGGTGATGGAAAATCCTCGATCCCGAGCAGAGGTCCATCAGACAAGAGCATGGCCCGCTCCATGGCGTTCTCGAGTTCACGAACATTGCCCGGCCAGGCGTACCGGCTCAGCGCCTCGGTTGCAGCCCCATCGAGAGCCTCGACCGCGCGACTGAACTTTCGATTGAAGCGCTGTAAGAAGCTCACGATGAGCAACGGGATGTCGTCGGGGCGGTCCCGAAGGGGAGGAACCTCGATATGCATCACGTTGAGTCGGTAGTACAGATCCTCTCGAAAGGCGTTCTCGCGCACGAGCGAGGCCAGATCCCTCGAGGTGGCAGCGATCACCCGCACGTCCACCAACTCATTCTTGTTCTCACCGACCCGACGGACCTCCTCATTCTCGAGAACCCGCAGTAGCTTGACCTGTAGAGGGAGAGGCAACTCGCCCACCTCATCGAGGAAGATCGTGCCACCATCCGCCTCGTGAAACAGTCCCTGCTTCGCACGCACCGCGCCGGTAAAGGCGCCACGCGCATGTCCGAACAGTTCCGACTCGAGCAGGTTCTCGGGGATCGCTCCGCAGTTGACGGCAACCAGTGTTCGGCTGGAACGGTCCGAGTGGCGATGAATTGCCCGAGCCAGCAGTTCCTTACCGGTGCCGCTCTCTCCGGTGAGCAGGGCCGTCGTCTTAAAAGGGGCGATCTTCTTAATCGTCCCGAAGATCGACTCCATCGCCGCTGACTCACCGACAATGTCGTCAAAATGAAACTGTTGATCGAGTTCGAGCCGCAGGCGACGATTGTCCGTACGTAGCAGCTCACGCTCTTCAATCTTCCGCAGCAGAAGAATGACCTCGTCGCTCTTGAACGGCTTGTTGAAGTAGTCGTAGGCGCCCTCTTTCATACACTCGATAGCAACCTCATCGCCGCCATAGGCCGACATCATCACCACATAGCTGTCAGAGGAATCCTCACGAGCACGGAGCTTGCCCAGCAGCTCGCGGCCACTCATCCCAGGCATACGGATGTCACTGATCACTACCCCGAAGTCGTCCTCTTCCAGCATCGCCAGAGCCTCGGCACCACCAGCCACGGCGGTGGGCTCGTAGCCCGCTTTCTTGAGAACAACGAGCAGCAGGTGGCGGATGTTCTCCTCGTCGTCGACGACGAGGACCCGCTTCAGTCGCGCTGGAATGCTTGCCACGTAAACCTCGGTTGAAATGCTACCTTGTCACCCTGATGGCGCCTCGACCACCGCGGCGAATCCTATTCGTCTCACACGCCTACTCTCCCGACTCCCATGCTGGAGTGGAAGTGTACACCGCTCGGCTCGCTTCCCGCCTGCAAGCCACTGGCCGCTGGAAGGTAGAGGTGGTCACAGGACGCCTGCGCCCTGGAGAGGCGCAGAATTCGGTCGAGACAACGAGCGAGGACGGGATAACCGTGCACGGGATCGTGCAGAACTATCCCTATCGTGGTCTGCCCGAAGCCATCGACGATGCAGCGCTGGATCGCGTCTTCGATGGCATTGTGTGTTCCTTCGCTCCCGATCTGATCGCTGTACAGAGCCTGGTGGGACTGTCACTGGGATTCTTCGAGGTGGGTCGTGCCGCCGGCATCCCCACGGTGCTGCACCTGCACGATGGATGGTGGTCTTGCCCCTCAGGTGGCCAGCGTCTTCACCCTGAGGGCAGCCTATGTCTGCCCGTACGACCAGAACGTTGCGCCACCTGCTTCTCCAGCTACCAACATCGCGAGGGCCCCCTGGAGCGTGGAGCCCGCGCCCTCGCTGGCAGACTGCCCTCCGCACTGCCTCCGAACACCCTGCACCGCGCCTTTGAGAACCTGCCTGGTAGAAGTAAGGGCCTCCTTCGTCGAATCAACGAGCGTGCGGCTCGGCTGCGCGCGTGGCAGTCTCAAGGCTCCTCCGAGACCGTGGGCGAGCGGCTAGAGCCGGAGATCGAGCGACGGCAGAAGAGGATCAACGAAATCGTCAAAGGAGTGAGCCTCGTGATCTCCCCCACAGAATTCCTCGCTGATTCGTTGCGGGACGACGGACTGGTCTTCCCCGAGCTCACGGTCGAATCGACAGGAGTACCCGCAGCGCCGAGTCGAAAGAGACAAGCGTCTGGAGACCGCGTCAGGATTCTCTTCGTGGGCACCTGGGTGACCCACAAGGGTCCACAGGTGCTCGCAAGAGCTCTGGCCGCCATGCCCGAGGCCCTGTTTGAGAATGGTGCGGTAGAAGCCCTTGCTATCGGTCCCGCCCCTTTCCCGGCCTTTCAACAAGAAGTGATCGAGCTCGCCCAGGGGAGACTCCAACTGCGCGCGGCTCTCCCTCCTCATGAGGTGCCCTCAGCTCTAGCTGACGGTGACCTTCTCGTAGTCCCCTCACTGTGGGCAGAAAACGCCCCCCTCATCGTTCTGGAGTCCCTTGCTGCAGGAACACCAGTCGTCGCCAGCCAACTGGGCGGACTGCCGGAGTTGCTGAGAAAGAACGGTGGTGGTCTCCTCTTCGAAGCGGGGAACCATCAGGCCCTCGCCGCGGTACTCACTGAACTCGTGGAAAGCCCCAACCACCTCCACGACCTCACGGACAACGTTCGGACACCGCGGGCCCTGTCGGACTTCGCTGCCGCCATCGAGCAGCACTACGAGGAGATCTGTGCCAAACAGGATGTCCGGGCCACGGGAACATGAGCCAGCCAACGATGAGTGAGCTTCTCATTGAGAGGCATACCCCGACCGATCCACAGGTCGGGCCGAAGGTATCCGTGGCGATCCCGACGCTCAACGGAGGTACGTTCCTGCTCGCTCTGCTCGAAGCGCTCCGCAGCCAGGTACTCCCCGGTGGACTCGAGGTACTCATCGCCGATTCGGAGTCCGACGATGGCTCCATTGAGGCGGCAGTGCGCGAGCACCCGAACCTGCGAATCTTCGCGGTCTCGCGGGCTCGCTTCAACCACGGCCTCGTACGCACGGCGCTCGTCAAGAAGGCACAAGCTCCCAAGGTCGCTCTGTTCAGCCAGGACGCCCTTCCCCTCGACAACCACTACCTGCAGCGCATGGCAGCCGCACTCGATGACACGGGCATCGCTGGGGTCTACGCTCGCCAGGAACCACGACCCGGCGCAGACCCCCTCACAAGAGACATGTTAGAGCGCTGGACGCCGGCGCCGGCAGCCCCTGAGTCCAACCGCCCGATCCTCGCGGGGCTGGATGACGGCGACCGTCTCGATGACCTTCCCCCTATCGAACGCATGAGGCTCTCACGGTTTGACAACGTCGCATCGATGGTTCGCGCAAGCGTCGTCGAGCAAATCCCCTTCCCCTCCCGTGAATTCGGCGAGGACATCGCCTGGGGCGCTCTCGTGCTGTCCGCAGGCTTCAAGCTCGGCTACCTGCCCACAGCCAGCGTCGCCCACCATCATGCACCGAAATTGCGCGCGACCTTCGAGCGCAATCGTGTCGCTCATCGACAGGCCCGCGGTGAGTTCGGCCTGCACGCCGTGCCAGGGCTCAGCGATCTGGCACTCGCCCTGATGAGCGGAGTACCAGACGACCTGCGAGCCGGTCCCATGTGGGCGCTTCGTGGCTTGCCGCGACGGGGAGCCGCCCTCCTAGGACAGTGGGCCGGTGGGCGCGATGCCAGTCGCTCATCTGAAGAGGGCAACTGAACGTGCGCATTCTATTAGTTGCCCATCGCTACCTGCCGCACAGCCACGGCGGGGTCGAGAGCTGGACCCGAGCAATGGCATGTGGACTGAGTTCCCTGGGCCATGAGGTGGCGGTCCTCGCACGTGACCATCGAGGCACCGGGCCGGCGTTCGGATGGCAGCGGATCGAGGATGATGCGTCCAACGTCTACTGGCTCCAGCACCAGCTTAGCTACGCTCGAAGCTTCCGAGAGAGCTGGAACGACGTCCGGCTGGTCGCCCCGCTGCTACAGATTTTCGCCGACTTCGATCCGCAGATCGTTCACCTCGCCCACCCCGACGGATGGGGCATCGTGCCCCTTGAGGTGGCCCGGGAACAGGGCCTGGCAACAGGAGCGACCCTGCACGACTACAAGTGGTTGTGTGGGAGGGGGCAGATGCTCCATCCCAACAGTGAACGCTGCGAACGCATCGACGAAGAGCGCTGCGCACGGTGTATCCACGACCAACTCGAGGGCGGCCGCGCCCGTAGCCTGGCGCGCCGTTTCGTACCGG
This sequence comes from uncultured Rickettsiales bacterium, assembly GCA_964512375.1. Lineage (GTDB taxonomy): Bacteria > Myxococcota_A > UBA796 > UBA9615 > UBA9615 > UBA6601. Next base: position 13,899 of record CAZEIY010000035.1, read on the forward strand.
AGTCGCTGCAGCGGTGGGCGATGACCCGAATATCGAAGCCAACGGAACAAGACGAGGGACCTGGGCAGCTGGCTCGGCAGCGCTGGCGCACCAGTCACCTCGCACTCCTCAGCAGCCTGCGCGATTGCGATCTACTGGTCAGTCCGTCTCGCTTCGTCGCGAAGCGCTATGCAGACTCCGGCCTTGGCCGCGAGATCCAGGTGATCTCGAATGGGCTGGATCTGGATGAGACCGAAACGCCACATGACGCGCGATGGTCGCCTTCTACACGCTGGACCCTTCGCGACGACATCTGCGTTGGCCCTCTACACATCGGCTTCTTCGCAAGCGCACACCGGAGCAAGGGACTGCACGTGCTCCAGCAAGCTGTAGCGGCCCTGCCCGCAGGGAGCGTGCACCTGCACGTCCATGGCCCCTCCGAGGGAGCCGATGAGCCGTACCAGACCTTCTACGGGCCATACCGCTCGGAACAACTCAAGGGACTGATGGATGATCTCGACCTGGTGGCCCTTCCTTCGACCTGGGACGAAAACCAACCGATGGTTGCGCTTGAGGCTCGAGCCTTTGGCAAGCCTCTGGTGGTCTCTGACGCTGGAGGACTCCCCGAACTCGTCAAAGACGGAGTGGACGGCTGGGTCCTCCCCACGGGCCGTGCAGAGGCTTGGGCAGAACGGCTCGCAATCCTCGCAGCAAATCGGCAAGACGCTCGAGAAGCCGGTCTACGTGCCCCCCCCCCGCACAACGCGGGGACCATGGCAGCCGCCTACCTGCAAGCCTACAGCGAAGCTATCAGCACAGAGACCTTGGTTCCCGCGTTGACGGCAGCCCACCGGGTTGATGACAATGGTTCCTCGTGTTCCTTGAGTCACGACAAAACAACCGCTTATTGAGCAGAATCGGAGAGCGCCAAATGGCCACAAAGGGAGCAGCCACAAAGGGAGCACTCGTCCTACCCGCTGGGGTGGCATTACACATTGAGGAGGGCGCCCTCTCGATAGAACACGAGGGAGACATCGTCATTGAGGGAGTACCCGCGCAGCCGCTGCACACGCTCACCTCGGCGAAGGGCGATGTGAAGCTCTGCTGCCCCGAAGCCCTGAGCCTGAAGAAGATCTCAGCCCCCGAAGGCATGGTCTCAGTCACTGGCCAGGTGAACATGCAGAGCATCGAAGCGAAGGAGGTCAGCTTCAGCGCTGGCAGCCTCAAGATAAGCGTCGTCAATGCCGCCAAGACCATCCATCTCAGCGGCTCAAAGATTGAGGCTGACGTCATCCTGGCCCCGAAGGTCGATATCGCATCAGGGCTCAAGGGTCGAGCCTCAGCAATTGAATGCAATAACGAGATTGGACCCCACAAGCTTCGTGGTGGCTTCAACCTGGGGGAGTTCGTCTCCCTCATGCCGACAGGCGCTGCCATCCTCCGCACCCATGGCATCGAGGTGCCGGCGACCGATGACGAGTTCGCCGAGGAAGACGATGAACCCGAGCCTGCCGCTGCTGCTCCTTCAAGCCCTGACGCAGAGACAGAACCTGAACCGGTTCAGGCCGGCAGTATCGAGCCGGCCCCAGACGCGGATTTTTTCGAGGGAACCGAAGCCACTCAAGAGCCGGAGCTAGCGACAGTAGAGGCTGAGGCGGTCTCGCTCGACGCCGCGGCGGCCGATACTTCAATCGATGCGGCCAGTACCGCCGATGAGTTTCCGCCTCCTGAAGAAGAGTTCCCCGAACCCGACATTCTCGAAGCATCCGAAGAAGTGCTCGCTGATGAGGACGAGAGCCTGGCCATGCCCGAGGACGAGGAACTCGAGGAAGCCGCCCTGGCCATGCCCGAGGCCGAGGAACTCGAGGAAGCCGCCCTGGCCATGCCCGAGGCCGAGGAACTCGAGGAA
>CAZEIY010000035.1:15886-18553 GCA_964512375.1 uncultured Rickettsiales bacterium
GCCGCCCTGGCCATGCCCGAGGCCGAGGAAGAGGTCATGACTGCGCCCGGAGAGGCTGCCGTTGGTGATGGAGTCAGCGTTCAACTACAAGAAATTCTTGAGTACATGGGAGGCGCGTACGAAGAGGGGACAGTTCCTGAGCCCGTGCAACGCCTCTTCGGCTACATCGAGGGTAACGACTTCGACGGGCTTCGCGACAACCTGAGCCCGCTATGGAAGGACCTCTTCAAAGAGATCCAGAGCAGCGGTCAGTACCACGCGAACGCGATTACCCGCTCGTTCCGGGCCATCCGCGAACTCCTGGGACCGCCTTCGGCCTGATCAAGCGAATCAGGATGCAAAGACCGCCTGGTGGAAGGCGCTCAGTTCATCCAGGTCCAATTGCTGCACGTTGTCTGACAGGGCCAGGGATGGAGTCGGGTGCGCCTCGACCATTATCCCCTGTGCGCCTGCAGCAATCGCCGCCCTGGCAATGGGCACCATGATGTCTTTTCGACCGGTAGCGTGACTTACATCGACAAGCACCGGAAATGGCGTCTCGATACGAAGAAGCGGAACTGCTGAGACATCCATCGTGTTCCGCGTCCAGCGCTCATGGGTGCGGATGCCCCGCTCACAGAGAATGATCTGACCGTTGCCTTCCTTGGCCACGTACTCAGCGGCGAGGATGAACTCCTCAAGAGTAGCCATGAAGCCACGCTTGAGGAGAACTGGCTTGTTGGTCTGTCCTAGCAGCTTCAGCAGCTCGTAGTTGTACATGTTGCGCGTACCCACCTGGAAGACGTCCGAATAGCGCTCGGCTTGCTCCAGGTGGCGCGGATCGAGAATCTCCGTGACGACCGCAAGCCCATGACGATCCGCAACCTCCCGGAGGATCTCGAGTCCACGCTCTCCCAGGCCCTGGAAGCTATATGGCGAGGTCCGTGGCTTATAGGCGCCACCGCGAAGGAACCCTCCACCCAGTGACTTCAACCGGATTGCCACAGCCTCACATTGCTCGAGCGATTCTACCGAACATGGCCCCGCAATCATCTGTGGCTCGGCACCTAATCGATGGCCTCGGATGGTGTAGACGCTGTCCTCATCATCAGGACCTCGATGAACCCGCAAGCGCCGGCGCTTGTCCGCCTCCATGTGATCCAGAGAGAGGGTGAAAATTTCCTTGAAGATATGTCGGAGCTTATCTGCGGTCAGAGGGCCATCGTTGCTGAGCAACAGCCGGTCCAACATCTCCGCCTCGCGCTTTGGGCTGTACAGGCGGTGGCTGCTTCTCTCTTTGACCGCGCGGATGTCTTCGACCAGGCGAAGGCGCTCGTTCAGTAACTCCAACAGTCGCTGGTTCGTGGAATCAATTTGCGCACGGAGCTCATCGAGACTGGCGGTCGTCATGGCTGGCAAGGGTACCAGCACTGGCAGTGTACGCTTGCGCCTTTAGGCAGCGTGCCCATAGAATCGTCCGACTTTGCGCCCCAGTAGGGGCGAAACACCTCGCAGCCGAGGAGCCAATAAATGCCCAGGTGCCACGTCCTTACAGCCGCCTTCAGCGTTTTAACGCTGCTTATGGGCATGCTCGGCTCCTGTCATCCCTACGATCTGCTGGTGCACGATCGCTTCGAACAGGCCGACTTCAACAGCGAAGTCGACATCCTCTGGGTGGTCGACAACAGCAACTCGATGGCGGGAGCTCAGGCTGAAGTCCAGGCCAACTTTGGCGACTTCATCGCCGAATTCGCCAATCTCGATTCCGACGAAGGCCAGGAACTTGCCTACGACTCGGTGACGGACGCGACGGTCGCCTTCGCCGAGTATCTGCAGAACCAGGAGCGCTTCCTCAACTATCATATGGGCGTGACGACCACCGATGTCGTCAACTCCGGTAATGGCACCCAGGGAAACATCCGCTCCCTCGGCTCAGTGGGTGGCGCAGGCAGCTGTGAACCGCCGGCCATCCTCACACCACAGAGTGATGATGTGCTCGCGGACTTCACCTCGCTGGTCGACGTCGGTGTCTCGGGTGCTGGCTCTGAGACCGGCACGCTGGCCGCGGCCTACGCCATGTGTAAAGGCCAGGACACGGCCTTCTGGGAGGGGCTGGCGAGCCGACCTGACAATGACCCGATCAAGGTTATCTGCCAGCAGGTTCCCGACGACCAACGCACCTGCAACTCTGGCTTCTTCCGCGAGGGAGCAGCCAGTGTCGTCATCATCGTCTCCGATGAAGGTGACGACAGCTACCGCAACGGCTTCCTCCCGCCTCCGGTATGGGTCGATCAGTGCCAGAACGAGCACCTTGCCGAGCTGACCTTTGGCGAGTGTGACTGCCGCATGTCCTGGTTCCTGGATTTCTTCGATGGCATGGATGTTCCCGTCGTCTTTGCAACCATCGGGCCTACCTACCAGGCTGGAAGCGAGATCACCGCCTGGTGCGACGGGACAGAGCGCAGCATCCCCGGGCCATGCAACGAGTTTGGCTCCGATGTCTGTGGCCTCGACTTCTATCAGCAGATGGCCTGCCTGACCGGTGGCCTGTTCAGCCCCATCAAGGTCACCACCGTCGAAGATGACCCCACCACCTGCGCGCTCACTGACTTCCAGGAATCGCTGCGAAATATCGGCGCCCTGGTCAGTGGTCTGTCTGCAGGCTGGCGCCTCAGCATGATTCCGGAC
>CAZEIY010000036.1:0-3941 GCA_964512375.1 uncultured Rickettsiales bacterium
CATGGCATTGGTACTGAACTCAAGGGGCCTGCGAGCGCCGTGGCGGAGCTCCGCGGCGGAGCTCCGCAGTTCCACGGAGCTCCGCGGGGCTCGCCTTCGTCATGTCACCCAGCGGAGGGCCGGTGAGGGGTCAACAAACACGTCGTGCCTGGCTGCGCCGTACCTCCCCGTCCTGACTGACCCGAAGGAGACGCCGGCAGACATCGTTGAGAAGCCCGCAGAGAAGCCCGCAGAGAGGCCCGCAGAGAAGCGATCTGTACTCCCGCCGGGGCTGCTCCCTCGCGGGGACGCTCAAGTATCTCAACCAGCGAGTGCCAGGCCCGCTCCACTTCAGCGGTAGCTTTCTGCATGTCTCCAGCAGTTATCAGTTCCGAAGCGAGGTAGCCACGAGCGACCGGATTATCGGGCTCCCGTTCGCACTGTTGCTCGAGAAGGAGCAGGTTGCGCCTGCTCTTGCCCTTCTCCGCTCGATAGGTCTCGACATTGCCCAGGTGAATGATAGGTGCGTTGACCTCCCTGAACACCCTGTCGGGCGCCGTCATCCATTCGACGGGAGTCTCGTGGACCATACCCTGCCAACAGAAATCGCCTGTCCGTCGAAACATCCGGGGCAGCAGCACCGGGGGCCCCGTACGGGAAGCACCGGATAGTACGTCTGCGGCGCTGGCATCAAGCCTATCGGCATCGTACAGAGGCAACATTCCGCAATCGAGGTTTCCGCTCTCTGCGGCTGCCCTGAGAGCGCTGCCTGCGCCAGGAGCGAGGCGCTCGTCGGCATCGAGCATCAGCACCCACTGACCCCGGGCTTCTGGCAGAGCAGCATTGCGGGCAGCTGCGAAGTCATCGCACCAGGTGAAGTGAATCACTCGCGCACCCGCAGCCTCTGCGATGTCGACCGTGCCGTCGACGCTGCCGGTGTCGACCACAATGATCTCATCGACAACCCCAGCTACCGAAGCGAGGCAGTCAGGCAGCATGTCCTGCTCATCGCGGACGATCATGCAGAGGCTGATCAACATCGCCGAAGCATGGCAGAAATGGTGGAGGCTGTCTGTCAGGTGAAGCCGCCCAGCAGCCTGCTCTGGCGGCACAAACAGGTGGTGCTACGGCGGTAGCAGGCTGACCCCGAAGCACTGGAGCCCGGCGACCAGGTGGCGATAGCCGTGCTCGGGTGGGGACGCTGTTATGCTCTCGCCGTGTCCACGCCCGACGAGCCAGCGCAGGATTCGAGCCGTCGGGTACTGAGAGTCATCTCGCTGTACCACCTCGTCGTTGGCCTGGTGCTGGCCCTCTTGCCCCGCGATTTGTGTGGATTTCTGGGCATCGAGACGCCCAGGTACTGGCTGCTCTACTACGTGCTTGCCTCGGCCTCGTTGCTCGCCGCTATCATGCTCTACCTTGCGCCCGGGCATCCACGCTTACGGCCTGGGTTGGTGTTGGCAGTGGCTATGGGCAACCTCGTGTGCTGCGGGCTGTTTGTGTTCTTTGTGGCCTGGTCTCAGCTTCCGGCGGTGCTGTTCGCGCCTGCCGTATCAAGTGGATTACTGGCGTGGCTTTTATGGGGCCTCGACGATGTGGAGGTAGCGCAGTGAGTGATGACAAGAATGAGGCCCTCGATGGCGTGCTCGCTGAGATGGAAGAACCACTCGAGGAGGCCGGACTGGCCCTGCAGCAGCGCAGTGAGTGGAAGGCCGCTCGAGCGCTCTGTGATGGTATGGCCGAGCGTCGTAAGGGCCTTGAGTCGGACACGGAAGCGCTCGCCGACCTGGTCCGCGAGGCGGAGGCGGCCAGGGATCTGCTGGCTATCGCGAGTTCGGAGGTGGACCATGATGCTGCCATGGCCCAGCAGGGTAGGAAAGATCGTCTTGCCGAGGACGAGAGACTGCTTGCCGCCCTGCTCAGTCAGAGTAATCGCTATCGAGGCATGGTCGTGGCGTCGTTCCTGGTGCCGATCTTCTTCATCACCTGGCCTCCGGCTTCGCGTTTCGTCCTGCTGTCTCTGATTCCTTCGCTTCTTGGCTTTCTGCAGACCCGCGCCGTCTGTGATCAACTCGACGGCCGGATCTGGCTGATTCTCAACTCACGAGTTGATGAAGCTATGGGCAGGGTCCGCATGCTTAACGGCGCTGCTCTGGGTTCGGCGGTCGCTGCACTTCTGTGGTTCGTCGTCGCGTTGATGTCCGTGGAAGCCCGCTCCGGAGGCTGAGGGGAATGCCCGAGGTCTCGGCCCCAGTACGAATAGCTCTTGATTGCATGGGCAGCGATCGAGGGCCCGAGGAGGTCGTCCATGGGGCGGCCCATCTCTCGCTTCGGCGCGAGGATATTCAGATCATTCTGGTGGGCGACGGCCGACTTATTGGCCCGCTTCTCGATAGCGTGTCCTATGAGCCCAGGCGCTTGTCGATTCGCCATAGCGAGCAGTGGGTCGCGCAGGGTGAACGCTCCCGTGAGGCGCTGGAGAGCAAGGGTCAGGCCTCGATTCTGGTCTGCTGTCAGATGGTCGCGGAGGGGCAGGCCGATGCGGTAGTGACCGCGGGTTCGACTGGCGCTGCGATTCTGGCTGCGGAGCGGTCCCTCGGACGGGTGCCGGGGGTGCGACGAACGGCGCTCGCGGCAGTGACCCCCACCGAACTGCGCCATGGGCCACGTCAAGACCCCTTCGCGCTCCTTCTCGACGTCGGCTCCACAGTGCGGGTGACCGCCAGGGATCTGGTCGCTTTCGCTGTGATGGGTTCAGCCTATGCCCGGGTGATTTCAGACAATCCCCGCCCGCGGGTAGCTCTGCTCAGCAACGGCACTGAGCCGCATAAGGGACCCGATGATGTCGTGGAGGCCCACGCCCTTCTGCGCGGTCTTGATGGCATTGAGTTCATCGGCAACGTGGAGGGGCTCGACATCTTGCGTGGAACAGCGGACGTGGTGGTGATGGACGGGTTCGTAGGTAACGTCGTGCTCAAGATGATCGAGGGTTTTGGTGAGGTGGTTACTGATCTGGCATCGGATGCACATGCTCGCAAGTTTCTGTGGCGGCTTGGCTTGAACATGCTCTCGTCGGGCATGAAGGAAATCCAGAGTCTCCTGGACTGGGAGTCGTACGGTGGAGCGCCACTTCTGGGCTTCACGCATCCAGTGATTAAGGCCCACGGACGCAGCGGCTCTCGGGCTGTCGGTAATGCCTGCAAGGTGGCCGCGAAGGTCGTACGGTCAGATATGTCGACCACGATCGAGCGGGCGGTCCGTACGCTCCCTCGTCAGCCACCGGGCGGCGAGTGATGGCGGCCAAGAGCGGAAAGGTCTGGCGTCACGTCTATCGTTGGGATCTCGACAAGACCTACCTGGACACCCGCTTCGACAAGTTCAGTGAGCTGGTACGGATTCCGTTCCAGGGGGCTGAAGACAAGGTGAACGTTCCGGGCTCAGCGGCCCTGCTTCGTGAGCTCTCTCAGTCAACCAGCGAGCCGGATGCCTTCGTCTCGATTGTCTCAGGTTCTCCTCGACAGCTCCGTGAGGTGCTCGAGGAAAAGCTGAAGATGGACGGGGTGCTCTGGCAGGAGTTCCACCTCAAACCTCAACTGCGCAACCTCAGGCAAGGACGTCTGCGGGCTGTCAAAGAGCAGATTGGCTACAAGCTGCCTTTGATGTTGGCGTCGCGTGCGGCGCTCGGCTGCACGCCGCGCGAGACGCTCTTTGGTGATGACGCAGAGGTCGATGCGCTCATCTATTCGCTCTATGCGGATCTCTTGAGTGGACGCTGCGGAGTTGAAGAGGTGAACCAGCTGCTATCGAGGGTGGGGGCGAGCGCTCAGGCGAAGCGCCGCTGCGAGCGCAGCTTGCTCGAACTGGAGCCATTGTTGTCAGAGGATGAGCCCGTGGAGACGATCTTCATCTACCTCGATGGCGGTAGTCCTCCCGCTCTGTTCGCTCCCTTCGGTCCTCGCCTC
>CAZEIY010000036.1:3951-7105 GCA_964512375.1 uncultured Rickettsiales bacterium
CGGTGTTCAACTACTACCAGGCTGCTCTGGTTCTATATGCGCGCGGGCATCTCGGCGTGCGTTCAGTCCTGCGCATTACCGCAGCGTTTTTACAGGCTGATCGGTGCGGCCCATGGGAGCTCGCCAACCTGTTCCAGGACGTCGTTCGTCGTGGGCACCTTCCCTACAATGCAATGGAGAGGCTGGCGCTGGCTATCCAGGATGACGGCTACGGGAACGAGGCGGAGCAGGTGCTCTGGTCCTCCGCTCGCAGGATGCTCGACCTGGGTGTGCTGGTAGAGCCCGCCGGGTCCACCGAGCAAGATCGACTCGACTATCCAGAACTGCTCGATCAATTCAAGACTGCCCAGCGCACTGTCCGGGAGAGTCGGGACGATCGGGATGTCGACGACGGTGGGCCCCAGGCCTGAGGGGAAGGGGTCAGCCTTCCGTCCGGAACAGCGTGCGGAAGTTGGCTTCCAGTTGCTCTTGAACCACGCTGGCATCGTCCTGCCAGAGCTCTGCTGCATAGCTGGCGGTACCAGCGACCGTCGCGGGTTCGTTGGTAGCTCCTCGCTCTGGCGCCAGATACGGGCAGTCGGTCTCGAGCAATAGCTGCGTTCTTGGCAGGGTCTGCAGCATTCGGGTGAAGCTCTCGGAGCGTCGGGCGTTGGCGGGAATCGAGAGATGGAAGCCCGCCTCGGCGATGCGTCGGGCTAGCTTCACCTTGCCGCCGAAGCAGTGGAAGTTGGCCCTCTTTGCGCCCATCTCCTTGAGAATCTCGAAGCAGCGACGCTCACGCTTGCGAGAGTGAATGATGAGCGGCTTGTCCGCGTCAATTCCGACCTGTACCAGCGAGCGGAAGACCTCTTCCTGGCGGCCCCAGAGTTCCTCAGGAACCCAGTAGCCATCAAGACCGATCTCGCCGACTGCGATCGCATCCTCGCAGTGCTCCCTTACCCAGGACACAGCCTCATCTGTCGTCCAGGGGCCAGGCTGTCGAGGGTATTCGACACCCATTGCGTGCATTTCGGGCAGGACGGCGTCTATGGGATACAGACCAAAGGCTGGAAGAACGAGGGAGTCGCTGTGTGCCAAGCGCTCGACTTCGGCGTTGTCTTCTGGATTCAGGCCGTTGCTGATGATTCGGGTCAAGCCCGCCGCTCGGGCGCGCTGCAGGATGGCGACGCTGTCTGCGATGAGACGCGGGTGGGTGAGGTGTGCGTGTACGTCGTGAGTGCCCATTGCAGCCTTGCGGGCGAGGATAGCAGGACAAGGCGTTTCCCCATCGACTGTCCGCTTCCGTACAACGCCGGACAGAGGCATACACAGCTACATGGTGTCTGACCTTGTCACCACGCAGTGGGCGGCGGCTCGGCAGGGTGTAAGTAGCTGTAAAAGCAGGATGTTTTTTTGCGGCGCTCATTTCGCCTCCCCGTGGAATCATTCTTGCCAGTGCCGGGTACGTGGTTCTTGCAGCGCTACCTCCACTGTCTCTCGTCACGTCCGGTGCGCTGCTTGGCCTCGCTCTGGGACCTTATCTTGCCTTGCAGTCATCAACATCCCTGCTCATCGCCCTGCTGCTGCTGATTGGCGTGAGGCAGGCCCCGTCTCTCGTCGCTCCGATGCTGCTAACGGTCGCTGCCCTCTTCGTTGGGGTCGCTCGGGCTTCGTCGATGGAGTCGTCCGAGCCACCACGAGTCGACGAGGATCTCCTCATCGAGATGTGTTTAGAGCAGAGCTCCCTCGACGGTGGCGCGCAGATGCTCGATGGCCACGGGGTCACTCTGTTTGCCGCTACGCCACATAATGGACTACCCCTGGCGCTCTGGCATGGCCGCCTGCCCGTGTCGCTTTGGGCTCCGTGGCCTGCTGCCGGTGACGGGGTCGCTCGGAGCGGGGACTGCTGGCTGCTTCGGGGTCGCTTGAGGGAGCCGGCCAGGGTCAGTGAACGGCATCTCTTCTTCGCTCGTGGACGTGGCATGCTCGTCTCCCGAGCAGATGGTCCGTTCTATTTTCTTGAGTCAATTCTGGTCGGCCGGATTCGTACTCTGCGAGCGGCGGTGCGTGTCGGTCTGACACGACTCTCTCCCGCCGACCAGCAGCCGCTGTTCATGGCCCTGGTTCTAGGTGATCGTTCCCTGCTTGACGACAATCGACGTGAGGCCTTCGTGCGTACCGGGACGGCGCACTTGCTGGCGATCTCGGGGCTTCACATCGGCATGGTGGCCCTGTGGCTGTTTGGTGCGGCACGTCTGGTCTTCGATCGGGTGCTCGTCCGCGTCTATCGGCCCCTGGTTGCCGCAGGTCATGGCAGGAAGATCGCCCAACTGTTCGCCTTGCTTGGAGCCACGTCGTACGTGCTTACGGCGGGCTGCCCAGTCTCTGCTCGGCGGGCACTGCTGATGCTCGTGTCGATCGTGATTGCGGTCTGGTTGGATCGGCCTGCTTCCGCGGGCAATGCGCTGCTGCTGGCTGCTCTGGCGATTGTATGGCTTGACCCGTCGAGTCTGTTCGATACGAGCCTTCACCTCTCCGTCGCTGCGGTCGCTTCCTTGTTGCTGCTCGCGCGGGTCTCTCGGAGGATTTCTTGTCTTGTGCGCCGCTGGTGGGGAGGGCTCCTGCTCCTTGTTGCTTCGTCGGCCGTCGCCGCCGTGGCTACGGCCCCTGTCTGTCTGTGGAGCTTCGGACGAGCATCGATCGCGGGACTGTGGGTGAACCCCATCGTCGTGCCGCTGCTTGGTTCAATGACTCTGCCTCCTCTGCTCGCCGGTGCCATCATTTCTCCGGTCTGGCCGACCGTGGGGGCATTGCTGCTGATACTTGCTTCGTGGCCTGCGCGCCTCGGGACAGCACTGGTTGAGGCTGCAGCACAGCCTCGCTGGTGTCCCGAGTTGATTGGCTCGCTCTCAGGAACCGAGACGCTAGCCGTGTATGTGGCAGGTACGGTGATAGCAGCCATCCTTGTGTTCCGGACCGAGCGGTGATGCGCTCTCATCTTCTTGCCGTCTTCTTGTCGGCCCAATTCATCTGTTCGTGCGCAGACCGCCCCAGGTCACCACTCGGAGAGCAGCCGTCTTTGTGTCTTACGGTGCTGGATGTGGGGCAGGGCGACGCGCTGCTCGTCAGCTTCCCAGGGGACAGATATTGGCTGGTTGACGGTGGTGGGAGTTCA
>CAZEIY010000036.1:7115-18495 GCA_964512375.1 uncultured Rickettsiales bacterium
AGAAGCTCCTTCCCGCGCTGCGCCGTCTTGGTATTGACCATCTTGAGAAGGTGTTCATGACTCACGCTCATGCTGATCACTTTGAGGGACTATTTGCGGTACTCGATTCCCTTGAGGTCGATGAACTCTGGCTGCCGGAGCGTGCTGGATTGAAGCCTCGGGCGCGTGCCCTCGTGCAGTTGGCTATACGCATGGAAGTCGAGGTGCGTGAGGCGGCAAAGGGTGCGGTGCTGGCTCCTCCTCCTGGTCCGGCAAGAGCTGAGCTTCTGTACCCGTTCATTGGTTGGCGGGAGCAGTTGATGGACTCGGAATCTGGCATCAACAACAGCTCAATTGTTGTTCGCCTTGCACTTGGAGAGGTTAGCTTCCTGCTCACTGGTGACATCGAAGCGGCCGCAGAAGAGATGCTCGTGGCTGGTGGAATGTTGCAGAGGTCGACCGTTCTTAAGGTGCCGCACCACGCGAGCAAGACGAGCTCGACTGCGGCCTTTGTTGAAGCTGTTGACCCCCTGGTGGCTGTCACGGGAATAGGTGAGAACAACCGCTTTGGATTTCCGCACTCTTCCGTCTCTGCGCGCTACCTCGGTCGCGGCACGACCCTTCTCTGGACGGCGCGACACGGCACGCTTCGACTCTGTACAGATGGCTTCGCACTGAGCATTGAGCAGATTCACGATCGGGGCAGGCCCGATCTGTTCAGCGCCTGGAGCGTCTTCGACATTGCTAGCTGGAGAGATCGTGTGGGGGGCAGGCCGTCTCTTCTTCGGAATCTGGCGAAGACCGATTCTCATCGGATCGAGAGAGCAGCGGCACCGCCACACGTAGGGGCACAGAAGGCGAGTACGAAGCGCAAGCGACCTCGAAAGGCCAAGACTTCGAGCAGAGAGAGGGGCGAGCATGAGCGTAAGCGCGCGGTACTTGCTGACAAGAAGGAGTGGGAGCGAAGTCGCACGAGGCGTAAGCGGTTGCGGGCGCCCTGGAAGTGAGAAGCCTGAGCGGCCTCAGCCAGGCTTCATGGCGAGGTCCTCGCCTTACCCCTGCCCCGCAGCAGCAGGACGAATCCGAGGAGGATGAGTGGCAGGGACAGTGCCTGTGACGTGGATAGGCTCTGTCCCAGGAGGTGCTCCAGGACGAAACCCCGTGCGAGGTCGAGCCGGAACAGTTCGAGCGTGCTTCGGATGAGGCCGTATCCAATCAGGAGGAACCCTACCGTCTGCCCGTCAAATCGTTGGTGTCGTCGAATCCAGCCCAGGAAGAGGAAGAGGGCGATAGCGCTCAGCGATGCATACGCCTGTACTGGGTGGAGGGGGACTCCCAGAAGCGCTTCAGGCATGTGGCCGTGCAGGTAGGTCACTGCCCAGGGCCACTCGACGCCTGTCCCCCAGTCGATGGGTCGGCCATAGCAGCAGCCTGCCGAGAGGCAGCCCAGGCGACCAAAGGCCAGCCCCATGGGAACGGCGGGAGCGAGGATGTCGGCGACGCGCAGGAAGGAGGTCTGCTGCACTCGGCACCACCAGGCGACTGCCGCCACTGCCCCAAGAAAGCCCCCGTAGTAGACCATCCCGCCTCGCCAGAACTGCAGAATCCGTAGGGGCTCTTCGAGATAGAGCGCGGGGGCCGCGAACAGCGCGTGGCCCAGTCGTCCACCGACCAGTCCGGCTCCGACAGCAAGGGCAGAGAGGCGCAGGAACTGTGCGGGACTCTCGCCGCTTCGACGCGCCTCGCGGATAGCGACTTCGGTGCTCAAGACGAGGCCCACCACCAGCCAGGTGAAGTACGACGAGATCAGTACCTCGCCTATGCCTGGCAGTTGAAATCTAAGGAGCCAGGGTTGCATCAGTTGGTGGAGGCTGGCTCACCAGGTGTCGGGCTAGAGAGGGGCGGGAGACTCATTGTCGGCATCTGCACTCGGTTCCTCTGTTGAGGTCGACTCGCTGGCCGAAGCACCCGCGGTATGCCGTCCCTCGAGGAAGAGGATATGAATGACAAATAGAGTGACGCCTACGCTGATGCATGCATCTGCGACGTTGAAGGCGGGCCAATGAGCGCTGCCCAGGACCTTGCGTACCAGAGGAGCAGCGCTACCTGAGGCATAGAAGTCGAGGAAGTCAGTGACCGTGTGGCGGGGACTCATCCGGTCAATGAAGTTGCCTGCGGACCCAGAGAAAATGAGTGACAGGCCCCAGGCGAGTGTACGATCAGAGCTCTTCAGCTTGCGGAAGTAGCCAATGATCACAACGAACGCGACCAGCGTAATGATCGAGAAGAACACAAGGCGATACTCGCTGTCACCGAGGATTCCCCATGCCGCTCCAGGATTCTCCTGGTGGGTGAGATTGAAGAAGCCGGGGATGACCTCGATGCGCTCGCGTAGCTTCATGGCGTCGCGAGCCAGGTACTTGGTGACTTGGTCCAAGAACACCGAGACGGAGACGACAACGGCAAATAGACGAGTATGGACGCTCACGGCAGGCCTTTCTGGACGGGTCTCGGGGCGCTTAGTTGAACGAAGAAGGGTCTTCGTGCGTATCGAGATCAAGGAGCGCAGAGATTGTCGCCTCGTCGGCGCCAGGGAACTCGTAGGAAGAGAATTCCGAGGGGCTCACCCAGCGAGCAGCTTGGATACCGATGCACTGCACATCCTGATCTTCGGGGATCTCGCAGTGATAGACCTGCATGTCGACGGTGTAGTGGTCGTATTCGTGTACGACCTCCATGACGAGCTCTCCGACTCGGACATCGACGCCGAGTTTTGACCGTAACAACTGGGTCAGCACCGATTCAGCGGTCTGACCGGACGGTACCTTGCCGCCCGGGAATTCCCACAGATGGGGCAGAATGCTCTTCTCAAGACGCTGGGTGATCAGGTAACGCCCGTCTCGTCGGACTTCAGCCGTCACTACGCGAATTTTCTGGCCTGCATATTTCGCCATTTTGTCCTTCGTCCGCTGGCCGCGCATGCGCGGGGGTCGTGGGGAGCCTCACAGTGAGGCGCGCGACCGTACCACAGCAAGCATCCAATTGCAGTATGGTGTGCCTGGAGTCAACATGAGGATACGATTCGTAGCGTTCGTGCTTTTCCTGCTCCTGCTGGCTCCCGGCCTGGCAGATGCGGCGAATGGTCTCGACATCCAGCAGTACAAGCCCGTCTCGGACACTCACAACTTCCTGCTGATACACGACGCAGAACTTCTGCATCAGTTCCGGCCGTCTTTTGCGGTGCACTTCAACTACGCCATGCAGCCGCTCGAGGTGCATGGGCTGGGGGTGCAGCGAGAGTTTGGAGTTGTTGATGGCATTGTAGGAATTGATCTGACCGGTCGCTTCGCCATCTTCGACTGGTGGGAGATGGGCCTGATCTTCCCAGTGACTCAGGTTCCTATTGCCACTGATGTCGTGGGTTCATCGGCGTCTTTCGGCGCGAAGACTCCGTACGCCATTGGCGACATCCGGATCGAGACTCGACTCCGCCCCCTTGATCCAGCAACTCGGCCTATCGGCCTGGTCGCGAACCTATTCCTGACACTGCCGACCGGAAACCCCGACTCCTGGATGGGGCGAGGGAAGCCGGGAGGCGGCCTGCGCGTGGCCATATCGCAGAGTTGGTCTCGCTTTCACTTTGCGGTCAACGTGGGCTACGCCTTCTATCCGAGAGCCACGGTCTCAAACCTCAGCACCGATGACGAGCTGACCTACGGATTGGGCGTGGGCGCCAGCATCCTGGTAGATCGCCTCGACATTAATCTTGAGTTCGATGGCAGCCTCACTCCTGGCCCGAGGGATAAGGACGGCGCCGAGCGGTTCGGTGACGGCGCTCACAGCCCTCTCGAGATGCTGCTTAGCCTCCGCTACAAGATGAAGAACGGTCTGAGCATCCATGGCGGTGTTGGCAAGGGCCTCACGGCGGGCTTTGGCAGCCCCGAGTTGCGCTTTCTGGCGGGCGTATCATGGGGAATCTTTCGCCGTTTCGATTACGACAAGGATGGGCTCGTAGAGCCAGAGGACCAGTGCCCGAAGGTGGCCGAGGATGCGGACGGCTTTGAGGATGAAGACGGCTGCCCCGATCCGGACAACGACGCCGACACGATCCCAGACCTTGACGACGGGTGCCCTGACGTCGCTGAGGATGTCGATCAGTTCGAAGATGAAGATGGATGTATCGACGAGGACAACGATGCGGATGGAATTCTCGATGTAGATGATGAGTGTCCACTCGTTCCCGAAGATGTCGATAGCTTCGAGGATGAGGACGGTTGCCCCGATCTGGACAATGATGGCGACGGCATCAACGACACGGAAGATGCCTGCCGCATGGAGCCTGAGACCTTCGACGGTTGGGCTGATGAGGATGGTTGTCCCGATCCGGATAATGACGGCGACGGCATTCTCGA
The DNA here is from genome assembly GCA_964512375.1 of uncultured Rickettsiales bacterium. Taxonomy (GTDB): domain Bacteria; phylum Myxococcota_A; class UBA796; order UBA9615; family UBA9615; genus UBA6601. Next base: position 11,507 of record CAZEIY010000036.1, read on the forward strand.
TGAGGATGATCTCTGCCCCAACGAAGCCGAAGTGGTCAACGGCGAGAAGGATGACGATGGCTGCCCGGATGACATCCTCGCGGTTCGGGCTACTGAGAAGATTGTGATCCTCGAGAAGCTGTACTTTGCCAGCGGCAAAGATCGCATCTTGCGGAGGTCATTCCCGGTGCTTTCAGCGGTCGCGAGCATCTTGAAGAAGGCGCCCGACATTCTGCAGGTACGCGTGGAAGGGCACACCGACAGTAGGGGCCGTGACACCTACAACCAGCGCCTCTCGCAGCGCAGGGCTGAGGCCGTCATGCGTAAGCTGATCTCCGAGGGCATCGACGCCAGTCGTCTCGAGGCCGCGGGCTACGGTGAGGCTCGCCCTGTGGCAGAAAACAAGAGCAGCGAGGGCCGTGAGCGGAACCGCCGGGTTGAGTTTCTAATCCTTGCCCAGGGCGTGGCTGATCAGCCAGGTCCCGCCACCCCAGACCTCTGGGGTCGGCAGAAGCAGGACAGCGAAGAGCCTTGAAGAGAGTGACCAGCGGGAGCTTGGACGCGCGCTCAACGCTCAGTCTTGGCTCTGGACCCATTGCGAGAGGCTAGGGTCGAGACGGGTGCCACCCGGCACCCTTGCTTGAAACACCTCATCCGTTCCAGCAACGCGGATGTAGTGACTCCCCCCGGCGACGCTTCGCCCCACCTCCAGGTGTACTAACACTCCTTCAGCGTCGCCGATTTGCAGTTCGATGCGGTGCTTAATATCGAGCCCCAAGCGGCTCTCTTCGCTGTCATTGCTCGCAATACTGACAGTCTTATCAGCCCTCATTCCCCCTGCCCAGTCGGCGAGCAGCGCTTCGATTCTTTGTGTGTTAGCTGGAAGCTGTTCCGGTGACGTCATCGACCATCCAGCTTCGGTTCTGTGGAGCTGGATGCTTGCCTCTGGACTCGAAATTGAGACGAACTGAACCTGCGCCGAGGGAAGGGCCGCGATCTCCAGGAGATAGCTATCCTCGCTCGAGCCGCCAACAATGCGCACAAGGCTGAGGATGGCTAGCAGCGCAGCGAGCGCCAGCAGACCCCGATTGACTCGGGACATGATTCAGACTCCGCCCTTAGTGCTTGTTGGCTGAAGGTCTCTGCTGCCGGTTCCGAGGGGGCTGGAGACAGCAGCGGCTCCGATCACGATGCAGAGTAGGAAGTGGCAGAGGGCGCAATATGCCGCGAAGGATGTCCCCCCCCGACGCTGGGCGAGGGCGAGGAACGGCCAGATCAGGGCGAAGAAAGCCAACTCGCACAGCCCGCTCGCGATGAAGAAGGCGGGGTGGATGACACTGAGAAACAGGAAACTGAGTGAGAACAGGGCCAGAAGAGCGACCACGCCAGAACGGGCGCCAGCCTGACCTGAGGAGAAGGCCATCCCCGTTGCCTTCAGGCGCATCCACATTCGGGTGCGATTCCAGTAGTTACGGGCAACGGTGGGAAAGCCAGGGAAGTGGTGCTGTCCGCCGATGCGTTCATCGAAGGCGATGTTGTGTCCTGCGTCGCGCAGGCGTTGGCTGATTTCGTAGTCTTCGACGTTTCCCCCGCGGTAGCGTTCGTCGAAGCCGCCGAGTTGCTCGAAGACCTCTCGAGACACCGCTGCCATCGCGCCTTGCAGGTGGGTGCTCTCGCGCGATGCGCCCGCCGAGCGCTGCCAGCAATGCCAGGTCCACAGCGCCTTGTAGCGAGCAAAGCGGCCCTCGTTGGCGGGGCTAGGATCGTAGCAGCCGGTTGCAGCGACCCGACCCTCTTCCTCGAAGAGCTCAGAAGTAGCGGAGATGAGGTGCTCATGGGCGATCAGGTCAGCATCGATGAAGAGCAATATTCGCCCTCTTGCGCTGGCCGCCCCGGAGTTGCGGGCTGCGGCTGCGCCGCGGTTGTGGTCGTGCCGGACCAGCGTCATCGCATCAGGGACGAGTCCAGCGATGGACTCGCTGCTGCCATCATCGACAACGATGACCTCGTAGCTGCTCTCTGGCGCGTCCTGAGCGCTAAGTGCCTGCAAGCAGTGCGGCAACACATCAGCCGCCTCGAAGGCAGGAATGATGGCCGAGATCGTGGGATTGGGGCTGGTCAATGCGGCGTTCTGAAATCAATTGGCGATATTGTCCCGGCCGCGCCAGTAGTCAACGGTCAAGGGCATCAGCCGAGCAGCATCCAGCCAGTCGATCTGGCCAGTGCGCATCAAGCCTGTGGCGTAGTGTGCCTTGAAGATGAACTCAAAGGCACGGTTGGGAGGCAGTCCGATGGCACGCTTCACGACGGGCCGCAGGCGCGGGAAGCTGACCAGTAGTGGCAGCAGCTTCTGGAAATTGCGCAGCTCGTCTTTGCGCTCCAGACGTAGAGGAGTGTCAATGAAGTAGGTGTACTCGAAGTCCTTGTTGTTGCTCTCAGCATCCAGGTAGCCATGCTCCACAGACCAGTCTTCAAGATGGGTGCCTGGATAGGGTTGGCAGAGGCTGGCCCAGGCGTGGTCGGTGCCCATGGCGATGTTCAGGTCGGCGGTCGCGAAGGCCATGTCGACACTCTCGCCGGGAATACCGATGATGTTGAAGGTGTAGAGGCCGATTCCAGCTTCCTTGATCAGGGCACCAGCTCGCTGCATCTCCTCGTTGCTCGCGCGTCCTTTACGTAGCATTTCGATGCGAAGCTGTTCGTCACCGCTCTCGATCCCCAGCTTGATCAGCTTGCAGTTGGCGGAGCGCAGGGAGTTCACCAGTTCTGGGGTGACCAGATCCGGGCGCAGGAGACAGGAAAAGGGCAGGCCGACCTCGCGGCGGTAGCGTTCCAGAAATTCACGTCCCCAGCCCTTAAAATCGATGACGAAGATGTCATCGGCAAAGCCGAGCTGTCGTATCCAGGGATACTTCCGCTGAAGATCGCGTAGCTCCTCGATCATGTAGTCCACCGGCTTGGTCCGAACGTAGCGTCCCTTGCCCCGGTACATCTCTTGGAGGGTCACGTTGAAGCAGAACGTGCAGCTGTAGGGGCAACCTCGTGCGCTCATCACCGAGACGGTGCGCCGCTTTCGTACAAACGGGTAGCGGTCGTAGATTGCTCGATCGGGGAAGGGGAGCTCGCCAAGCTCCTGCAGCAGCGGGCGCTTGGGGTTGTAGACGGGGAAACCGTCATCGTCTCGCCAGCCGAGGTTGGGGATGCCCGCGATCTCGCCGCCATTCTCCAGAGCATTAGCCAGAGCAACGATGCATTCTTCTCCCTCGCCGATACAGATGTAGTCGAGGCACGGATTCTCTTCGAGGACCCTGGGATAGAACGTGGGGTGCGGGCCTCCCATCAAGACGACACAGTCAAGGCGCCGTTTCACTGCAGCGGCTGTCTTCAGCTGCCAGAGGTGCTGGCCGGTAGTTGCGGACAGACACACGACGTCAGGGTCTTCTCGTCGTGCCGCTCGCAGCAGGTTGCTCTCGGCTGGAGCAACCAGTACCTCTGCCGCGTGCCCGGCCCGCTTGAGTGCAGCTGACAAGCACATCGTGGCCAGGTTCGGGATGGGGTCCTTTTGGATGAACAGAAAGCGCATGGTGCCGGGTCTAGTCCCAGAGGAAGCGGCCAGTGGCCAGGTTGGCGAGGGCTCGTGTTGTGTGTCCGGGGTGACCGCTTAAGAGGAGGTTCAACTCCTGCGGCCCCTTGAACCAGCAAGCCTGGCAGGAAGACCGATCGGGGAGGGCGAGGAAGGCGCGCTCCCAACCAACGCTCGGTCCGTGGCAGCGCGGAAATCTGTATTCCTCTTCTGAACAACAGGGCACCACGTAGCCCTTTGGCGTGATCTCGCAGAACAGTTGCCCTGCCTTGCATTTCACTCCAATGGGCTGGTCGGGCCAGGCACCTCGAATTGCCTCGAGGTAGCTGGTGGAACTGGATATGGGGCGTCCAGCGACCTTCTGCTCCAGGATCCAGTCGATGGTGTTGCTCAGGTCTCTTGCGCTGGGCAGTAGAGAGGGGTCCACCTCAGCGCCACCGAGGCGAGTTTCTACTATTGGCTGGAAGGCGACCCCGGCACCAAGCTTCTCGCCCAGCTCGAGGATCTCCTCGGCGAGGCCGTGATTATGTTCGTTGAGTACACAGAGCAGGCAGAGCTCGACCCCAGCTTCTTTCAGCAAGGAGAGGCCATTGAGTGCCGCCCGGTAGGCACCTTTTCGACCGACAATTCGGTCGTGCTCGTCCTCATCTCCGTGGATCGAGCAGATCACGAAGTCCAGAGTCTGTAGCTCGCCAATGCGTGCCTCTATGCGGCTACCGTTGGTAACCATCGAACTGTGAAAGCCGAGATCGTGAGCGTGGGCGATGTATCGACCCAGTTCTGGCACGAGGGTCGGCTCGCCGCCGTTGAAGACCCACCATCGTGTTCCGAGCGCAGCGAAGCTGCTCATCATCGACACGACCTGTTCGGCTGGCATGGACTCGCTCGGGATGTGAATGCGCGTGCAGAAACCACACTCCACGTTGCAGGCGTAGGTGAGCAGGTGGGTGACCTTTAGCGGGGTGCGCCTGCCCAGCCGAGCTGCCGCCAGGTTGGAGGCAATCTGGAGGGCGCCATCCGGCAGGCGCATCACATCTTTCCGGTGAGGCGGGGCAGCAGCACCACGCGAAGCAGGTCGCCAAGCCCCCGCGCACATCGCTCGAGTCCGTACCGGCTGCTACCGCAGGCTCGCCGTGCGTGACGGACGGGCAGTTCAACGACGTGCAAGCCAGCTCGGACGGCCAGAACGGGCACGAATCGATGCTCGCCGGGGCGAAGCTGGAAGTATTCGAGGCTGCCGCGCCGGAACGCCTTGTAGCCGCAGTTTGCGTCCCGCATCCGCACGCCGGAGAACAGCCAGGACAGCAGATTGAATACTCTCGAGGCGAGCACCTTGGACCATGAGTCTTTGCGTTCCTTTCGCCAGGTCTGCACCATGTCGACGCCATCTCGCTGCAGCGCGTTGAGAAGTCTTGGCAGCTCTTCGGGTAGATCCTGAAGATCAGCGTCCATGCAGACTACCCAGAGCCCACGTGTCGCTTCAAAGCCGGCCTGCAGAGCGGCTGACTTTCCTTCATGTTCTCCCAGGAACATGGGCTGAATCCGTGGGTCCTTTCGCTGCAGGCGACGGAGGACCACCTCGCTGTCGTCATCGCTACCATCGTCGACGACGATCAACTCATACGCTGTGCCCGAGGCCTCGAGGACACATCGTATGCGCTCGCTCAGATCTGCCAGGGTGCCGCTTTCGTTCCACGAGGGAACGACGATCGAGACCTCGGGATGAGGCCTGTTGGCGTGTCGATGGTCAAGAGCGGGTAGGGCTGACGGCATGCGCCTTACAGACTATCCCGCTGCCCGCGGGATCTCCAGGGTCAGTGAAGACCGTCGTATTGTTCCGTGTCGCTCTCTCAAGTCGCTACTCCGCTGACGATGAGATAGAGCCAGTGCAGGGCAAGCAGGGCGATCAGTGCGGCACGAAGCCAGACCCCCTCTCTCTTGCTCGACTGTATGCGTAGCGCTGGCAACCAACCCATGCTTCGCCCCATCAGGTAGCCGGTCATCGCGAGGGCGGTGAGGAAGCAGACAGCGCCCAGAGGACTCTGGACGAAGGCGTCGATGATATGCAGATGCGCCATCTCGACCCAGGAACGGGTGCCGCCGCAGCCGAGGCAGGGGATGCCTGTGATACGTCGCAGTGGGCAGAGCGGTGGCATTGCCTCGAAAGGGAAGAATCGGGCAGCCAGGATGCCGGCAAGAATGATGGCAGGGAGGGTCCTGCGCAGTAACGGATCGAGCAGCGGAGTGCCCCAGGATGTTTCGATACGCACGGTGGACTAAAACAACGAGTCGAAGCCGCCCATGCTGCCCATCACAGCGGCCACAATGAAGCCGATGCCACAGGCAGCAATGATGCAGAGACATGTTGCATAGAGCACGGCGAAGGCTCCCTTCCAGCCGGGGTTGCCGTGCATGTGGCAGTAGGCGACGCCTTGGAGCACCATGGTCCAGAGATCGGTGAACAACTGGAACATTGGGATGAATGACCAGAAACTCACTCCACTGGCGTAGAGAGACCCCTTTACGCTCGCTTCCAGGCCCTTGTCGCCTCCTCCAACGATGAGGAGACCGAGGTGGTGGATACAACCCGAGATGATGGCCCCGAGCACCGCCATAGGCGCTCCGAAGATCAGAATGAACAGGGCCTGTGCACCTGTGGTGAGGATCTGCAGGCTGCCCTCGTCTGCCGAGGGCAGCAGGGGGCTGTCTATGCCGAGGGCAGGCAGCATGGCGGTCAGACCACCAATGAAGAACTGAGTGGCTGCGCCGACGATGCTTCCGGGAATGGCAACCAGGAAGGTGAAGCCGGCTGCTTCAGTGAGCCTGCCTGTGGGGGCCAGTGCCTTGAAGAAGGTGGTCGGTGCGACGGTGACTTGCTTGATGGTCTGCCAGAGGGCGGTGGGCCAGCCTAGACGCTCTCTCTGTTCCCAGGGTGTGAGGCCCACAGGGCTCCGCTGGGCTACAACGCATGCCTTGCAGATGGTGCTCTCGGCACCACTTGTGCTCGGATCCAGGCAGAGGCTGCAGCAAAACGTTCCGCAGTGAGAACAGGCTCTCAGCGCAGGGCTGAGGGGGTGCAGCGCGCAGCGTGCCTGCTCGGCTCGCGTCTCTACGGGCGCTTCACCGGCGCTGACCTCTGGCTCTGAAGCGGCCTCTGCCTTGTTCGTCTCGCCGTCACCTGGCTCGGCAGGTTCGTCGTCGCTCAATGGTCGTACCAGTCGGGTTTCACCAGATTTGTAAAGCTCTGCTCCTTGACCGGATTGATTCGGTTGCGGACCGCATCCCAGGAGACGCCCATGGCTACCTTGAGCCACCACTTGTACATGTCTCGCTTGTACTTCTCTTTGGACAGGAGTCCCTTGAGGAGCCATCGCGGATTAACAAAGCGTCTGTTGATGTCGTACAGGGCTCGCGAGTTGTCTTCGCG
>CAZEIY010000037.1:0-18161 GCA_964512375.1 uncultured Rickettsiales bacterium
ACGGCTTCCCTGAACTGAGAGCAGTCATCACCCCCGAACAACTCCTCTCAGCCCGCGAAGTCATCGGCCGCATTCGCTTTGACGACAAGCTGGTGGACTACATCCTGGATCTGGTCGCCGCCACGCGCGATCCGGCAGCCTTCGCTCTCGACTCGCTCGCACCTCTGCTCGAGTTCGGCGGATCACCTCGAGCAACAATCGCGCTCCAAAAGACGGCCCGTGCACACGCCTTCCTGGCAGGACGCGCCTACGTCAACTCCGCTGACATCAAGACCATGGCGGCGGATGTGCTCCGCCACCGGGTGGTGCTCAGCTACGAAGCCGAAGCCGAAGAAGTCGACGCCGACGAGGTCATCGCCCGCATTCTCTCGACTGTTCCGGTCCCCTAGTCTCCCACCGGGGAGTACCTGCCCCTCCTTCGCAGAGCGTCTTGATGCCCACCGCACTCATCGGTCCGCTGCTCCTCGCCACCGGCGGCGCCTTCCTGGCGACCGTGGTGGGCTGGCGTCTGGCTCGCTGGCGACAGCGCCGAATGGATGAACTGGCGGTACAGGTTGCCGCACACCACAAAGGTGGGCGCTGGCTACCCGAGGGAGCAATGGGGGGAGCACAAGGCGGGATGTCCGCTGAGATGCTCGCCCAGGTGCGACGCCTGCACATCTCCACGGGACACCAGGTCAATGATCTGATGGCTGGCGAGTACACCTCGGTGTTCAAAGGGCGCGGCATGGAGTTCGAAGAGGTACGCGAGTACGTACCCGGCGATGATATTCGCACCATCGACTGGAACGTCACTGCCCGCATGCAGTCCCCCTACGTGAAGGAGTTTCGCGAAGAACGCGAACTCGTCGTGATGATCCTCGTCGACATCTCCCGCTCGGGCGACTTTGGCACCAGCGGACGCCTCAAGAACGAGGTCGCTGCAGAACTCGCTGCGACCCTCGCATTTGCTGCCACCCGCAATAACGACAAGGTGGGGCTGCTGTTGTTCACCGACCGCGTGGAGCGCTTCATCCCACCCAAGAAAGGTCGCGGCCACGTGTGGCGGGTGATTCGTGAGATCATGGCTTGTGAGCGCCAGGGCCGCGGCACTGATCTCAGCGAAGCCCTGTCCTTCCTTAACCGGGTTCTGCGGCGCAAGGCAGTGGTCTTCCTGGTGTCGGACTTCCTCGTGGAGGAGGACTTCGAGACCCCGCTTCGCATCGTCAATCGTCGCCATGACCTGGTGGTCTTCCGCATCACCGACCCACGCGAGCACAGCCTGCCCGACGTGGGGTTCGTTGCCGTCGAGGATGCCGAAGATGGGCGGCGGGCGTGGCTGGACACCAACTCCAAGAGCGTGCGTAGCAGCTTCGCGAGCGAAGCACAGCGGCGATCGAAGGAGCTCAGCAGCCGCCTCAAGCGCCTGAAGATCGACCTGGTGGAGCTATCCACCAACGAGGGCGTCGCCCCTCCCTTAACCCGGTACTTCAGGACGCGAGAGCGGAGGGCGAGATGAAGCGTTGTGCGCTCCTCGTGCTAGCTGGTCTACTCGGGACCCCGGGCTGCAGCGAACCCGTTGTAGAGCAGCCCCAGGACCCGGTGGTGGTAACCGCACAGGTCGAGCGCGCACAGGTCACCCCAGGCCGACCCTTCGAACTCTCAATCGAGATCAACCGACACGCCGATGTCGACTTCGAGGTACCCGATGTGGGCGCAGGCATTGAAGGCCTGGTCATCATGGACATGCGCGAGGAGGGACCCGAACAGGCGGGAGATCGAGTGCTGACACGCACGATCTACAAGCTAAAGGCACCTCTCACCGGAACCTACCTTATCCCCGGCGTAGAGGGCCTCTGGAGAGACCCTGCTGGCGAACACGGGAGCGCAGGTAGTGGGCCGATACTCATTGAGGCGGCTCACGCGGCCGGCGAGGAGGGATCGGGCGAGACTGCGCTGCGTGACCTCAAGCCCCCCCTCAAGCCACAGACCGACTGGAACCCTGCGATCATCGGCGGACTGCTCCTTGCTCTCCTGCTGCTGGGGATCTGGCTGATACGCCGCGCGCGAACCAGTGAGATGGTTGAGCCACCGAGACCGCCCCACGAATTGGCTCTCACCGATCTCGAGCGACTGCTGGCCTCTGCCCTCCTCCAGGCTCCCAACCAGGGTCCCTTCGCCTACGAGGTCTCAGCGATTCTACGCCGCTACCTGGAATCCAGCTTTGGCTTCCCAGCCTGGCGCATGACCACCGCCGAGGTGCTACGAGCGATGCCGCCCCGGCTGCTCCAGAAACATCGAATCGAAGCCGCGATCCGCGAGGTGCTTGAGGCGAGTGATCGCGTCAAGTTTGCCGGTGACCACGTTCCTGAGAAGGTTCTCCGCGGTTGGATCGAGCAGAGCGTTGTCGTGGTCCACGACACCACCGAGTTGAGTGTGCGGTCACATCACGACTCCCCTGTCGAGGCAGGCTCATGAGCGACTGGACGGCCTGGCGCTTCGCGTCTCCCCTGTTCTTCGTGCTCGTGGTGATGCTCGCCCCCATTGTGTACGCGGCCTTACTTGGCTCCAGCCAGAGCCGGGTTCGTTTCTCAGCCGTGTCGCTCGTGCGGAGCACCTCTGGCGGGCGACACCGCCTGTTCAGGCTCCTCCCTCTGATGTTGCGCGTGCTGGCCCTGTTCTTTCTCATCGTCTCTCTCGCCAGACCCCAGGGTGGCAATGTAAGCCGAGAGGTCACTTCCGAGGGCACGGACATCATGTTGGTTGCCGACACTTCGGGGTCCATGGAAGCGATGGACTTCACCCTGGGCGGGGAGCGGGCAACTCGCCTCGACGTCACCAAGAAAGTAATCCACGAGTTCATCGCCGGACGAGCAAACGACCGAATAGGCCTCCTCGTCTTCGGCGAAGAGGCCTTTGTGCAGTGCCCCAACACCATTGACTACGGTGTGCTCACAAACACGCTGGATGCCGTCAAGCTCAAGATGGCAGGGGATGGAACCGCCATAGGCAGCGCCATTGGTGTGGGCGTGCAGCGCCTGAAGGAGCTGCCAGGCCGCTCCCGGATCATGATCTTGCTGACCGACGGTGAGAACACCACAGGCATCCTCGAGCCTCTCCAGGCCGCACGCGCTGCGGCGACCTTCGGAATCAAGATCTACACCATCGGAGTCGGTACCCAGGGCGAGGCGCCGTTCCTCGTGCCGGGCCTGCTGGGCATGGGCAAGCGCTTTCACTATCAAAAGGTCAACCTCGACGAGGACAGCCTCAAAGGGATCGCCAAGGCCACTGGCGCGCGCTACTTCCGCGCGACTTCTACAGAGAAACTGCAGGAGATCTACAAGCTGATCGACGACCTCGAGAAGACCGAGGTCAAAGTGCGTGAATTTACCGATTACCAGGAGCTCTACACCCTGGCGCTATGGCCCGCCCTCGTCCTCTTGCTACTCGAACAGCTACTACGGGCTACCTGGCTACGGAGCCTGCCATGAACCAGGGCACTGGCGTGCACTTCTCCGATGCCGCTTCGCTGTGGCTGCTGTGGCTGCTGCCACTGCTGGGAAGCCTGTATTGGATCGCGGCCCGCAAGCGACGCGCGGCGCTTGCTCGCTTCGCTGACGAGGAGTTGATGGAGCACCTCGTCCCTCAACCCTCCGCGATGCGATCTGCTCTACGTCCCTTGCTGGTCAGCCTTGCCCTCATCTGCATCGTCGTTGCCGCCGCGGGTCCGCGCTGGGGCTTCCAATGGGAAGAAGTGCATCGGCGCGGCGTCGACATCGTAGTCGCACTGGACCTGAGCCGCTCGATGCTGGCCGAGGACGCTCGGCCCAACCGGCTGACCGTAGCCAAGCGCGAGATCCGCGACCTCCTCGACCTGCTGCAGGGCGACCGTATCGCCCTCGTCGCCTTCGCAGGAACTTCCTTCGTCCAGTGCCCCCTGACCCTGGACTACGGTGCATTCGAGGTGTTCCTCGAGCCAATGGATCCGAACTGGGTTCCCGTCGGAGGAACGGATCTCGCTGCCGCCGTTCGCAGCTCTATCGAAGCCTTTCCCAAGAGCGAACGTAGCGGTAGAGCCGTGCTGTTAATCACCGATGGCGAAGACCACAGCGGAGAGCTCCAAGATGCCGCTGAGGAAGCCCGCGAGGAGGGCGTGCACGTGTTCGTGGTGGGCATCGGCGAGCCCGGCGGGGCGCCGGTTCCCGACGGGCGCGGTGGCTTCGTCAAGGAGAACGGCCGAGTTGTGCTGACCAAGCTCGATGAAGCGGGGCTCAAGGAACTTGCGCTAACCACAGGAGGTTCCTACGTCCGTAGCGCCGCCGGAGATCTCGACCTCCGCAAGATCTACCTGGAAGATATTCGCGGCGCCCTGCAGGCCCGCGAGCTCAGCAGCTCGAGACAACGGCGCTGGGAAGAGCGCTACCAACTGGCCCTGCTGCCGGCACTCCTCCTCCTGCTGATCGAGGGACTCATCGGACCCCCGCGACGGCGTGACCGCCGCAAGGGCCACAAGGGCAGCGCGGCCGCAGCCGCTATCCTGCTGGCGTTCGGACTGACCGCCCTGTGTCCGGCGACCGCATCCGCCTCGTGGTTCGGAGGCGCCGAAGACCCCATTCGCGCAGGCTACAAAGCGTTCAAAGGCGACGATTTTCAGGCAGCACTGAACCTCTGGATAGAAGCCCAGGTCGACGATCCGAACAACCGCAAGATCGACTACAACATCGGCCAGGCCCACTACCGGCTAGGAAACTATCCAGAAGCAGAGAAGGCCTTCCAGGCTGCCACCGCCAGCGACGTAACCGAGCTGAGCGCGGACTCTTCCTTCAACGCAGGAAATGCAGCTTTCCAGCAAGGCAGATATCCCGAAGCCATCGCGCACTACGAGCAGTGTCTCGAGCTGCGAGAAGAAGATGATGACGCCGTGAGCAATCGTGACCTGGCTCAGCGCCGCTACGAGGAGTTACTCGAGCAGGCGAAAAACGACCAGGAGCAGCGAGACCAGGAAGAAGAGCAGCAGGACAACCAGGACAATCAGGAACAGGATGATGCGGAGGCCGACGAGCAGGAGCCCGGTGAAGAAGCCGAGCCCGGTGAGGAAGGTCAACAGCAGAACAAGAAAGAGCAGCAAGAAGGTCAGAGTGGCCAACAAGAAGAGCCTCCACCCGACGAGCAGCAAGACCCTGGTGAACAGCAGGACCAGGACGCCGAAGCCGAGGAGGAGCCCGAGACCAAGGAGGGTGGGCAGGCTGCTGCTGCGGACATCGACCGCGAAGCAGAGCCCCCCAGCGAAGATCAAGCGGAAGGCGCAATGGCGGAGGAGACCGAGGAAGCCGAAGAGCGAAGTGAGAGCGAGCAGGCCATAATCGAGGGCGCCCTCTCAGCAGAGCAGGCGCAAGCGCTCCTGGATGCCCTGGAAGCAGACCAGCGCGCAAGGCGCCAGGAGCGTACGAAGCGCGAAGGTCAGCGTGGTCGGAAAGCGGCCAGGAAGGACTGGTGATGAGAGCAGTGACGTTGCAGAGCGCCACAACTTCAGCCATCAGTGCACTTCTTGCGCTGTGTCTCACCACGCCTGCCTTTGCTGCCTCCTTATTGCTCAGCGCCGACTCGACAAGCATTCCCGTAGGCACCAGCACTCAGATTCACATTGAGGTGCAGGGCACTCAGCTGAATGCTGCGCCACGCCTGGTCAATAGCCAGGGCTTCGATGTCGAGATGGCTGGCAGGAGCTCAAGCTTCACGATGAGCCAGGGTCGCGTCAGCCAACAGACCACCTACAGCTTTACCGTATTCGCCCGCCAGCCCGGTCAACACACTCTCGGTCCCGCCGAGGCGCTGGTCGACGGGCAGCGAGTCCTGAGTGAAGCACTGACCATGACTGTCCTGCCCGCAAACACCCGAGGAGCGGGCAGGAGTGGGGCGAGCGCCGCACCAGCTGACGCTGACCATCGCTGGTTCGCGCACGCGGAACTCAGCAACCCCAAACCGTTTGAGGGCGAGAGCGTCTCATATGTCCTCTCGGTGGGGACCGCGGTCTCGGTTCGCGGCACCCGCTGGACGAGACCCGCATGGGGGAAGCTGAGTCCAGCACCCGGTGTCGATGCGGCCCAATCGGACCGACTCGAAGTCATCGATGGACGTCGCTTCGAGGTGACTACCCTGGTAATGCCCCTGTTCGCCCTCGAATCGGGCCCGACCCGGATCGAGCCTTCCGTAATGGAGTTCACCGTACCGCAGCGGTCCCGATCCTTCTTTGACCTCGGCGCCGGCAAGCAATTTCAGCATCCATCTGAAGCGCTCGAGCTGACCGTGCGCCCCCTGCCCCTCGAGGGTCGTCCGGCCAGTTTCAGCGGCGCGGTCGGTCGCTTTTCGCTCACCGCTAGCATCGACCGCAACCGCCTTGCAGCCGGTGAGACCGTCACCCTGGTGGTGCGCCTCGCTGGCAGTGGCGGGCTGCGTGGCGCAGAGATCGATCTGCAGCTCCCCGACACCGTGCGCCGGTACAGCGAGCAACCCCAGCAGGTCTCCAAGCTGATCGGGCATGGACTGCGTACGGAGCTGACCCTGCGCGAGGCTCTCGTACCCCTTGAGCCAGGCACAATCACGATCCCCCCGGTCACCTTCTCGTTCTTCGACCCCCACGACGAGAAATTCCGCACCGTTCATACCCGGCCCATCAAGCTCCATGTAGACGGAGAGGCTGTAACCGACCCGGCGGTCGTTGCACGCTCGGCCTCGCTGGCGCGCAGCAAGGAAGCTGTCGAGGTACTCGGCAGCGACCTGGTTGGGCTTCACGGTGAGGAACTCGCGCGAGGTGACAAGCGGCTGAACCTCCACTCCGTCTCGGTACTTCTAGCCCTCCTGCTCCCCCTCTTCAGCTTTGGCTCGGTGACGTCAATCCTCGCCCGCCGTCGCATGAGCGGAACATCTGTCGGGCGCGCCCGCGAGCGGGACAGGCGGGCGCGTGAAGCACGCAAGGAAGTGCAACGTGCCGGGGCGAGAGGAGCCCTCAATGACACCGAGCGCGCCTGGAGAGCCTGGCTCGGTGCTCGCCTCGCACGCTCCGGATCGGCACTCTCTCCTGCCGACACACGCTCAATCCTCATCACAGCAGGCCTCTCGCAGGAGCTCGCAGAACAGGGCGCCGGACTCCTTGAATCGTTGGAGTCTGTCCGCTACGGCGGTGCCCCCGAAGGCTCTCTCGCTCAGGACATTGCCACCTGGACCGAAGCGGCCCACAAGGAGTGGAAGTGAGAACTGCACAGAGCATCGTAGTGCTCCTCGGCACGCTCCTCACGCTGACTGTGCTGACGAGCGTCGTCGATGCAAAGCAAGACGGTACTGCTAACAAGTACGACTGCCCTGCACTCTATGACTCGGGTAAGTACACCAGCGCCGCAGACTGCTTCGCCAGCCTCGAAGCCGGCGGGAATCACAACGGCCACCTCCTCTACAATCTCGGCAACGCACTCCAGCAGGCAGGCAAGACGGGCGAGGCCATCCTCGCCTACCGAAGAGCCCAGCTCTACCTGCCCCGCGACGGCGACCTGATCGCCAACCTCACCAGTGCACGCAACAAGGCCCGCGACGACCTCCCTCCCCCCGGAGAGCGCGAAGCCATCGCCGCCACTCTGCTGGCCCCCTACGACAGCCTCTCGGCCGCCGAACTACTCATCGCAGGCACTCTGTGCTGGGCCTTGCTTTTCACTCTCCTTACCTTGCGGTCCTGGCGTGATGAGGACCTCGTATCCGTACCGATGGTCCTCCTCGCGATTCTGGCACTCCTCGCTCTAAGCGGGCACCTGGCCCGCTCCTACCAGGTGAGTGAGCAGCCAACGGGCGTGGTCCTCAGCGAAGAAGTGACCTTGCGATCCGGACGCGATCTTCGTTCTGTCGAGTTGGCCCGCCTGCACGAGGGGGCAGAACTTGACGTACTGGCCGAGGAGGACGACTGGACCCAGGTTCGCCTCTCGACCGGTCAAAAGGGATGGCTACCGCGCCCTTCGGTGGGTCTGGCGCGGTTCGCTCCCCGAGCGGACGACAGATGAACACTGGCATCGGCTCGTAGGTTGCTATAGTCCCCCGCGCCTTCTTGGAGATACCGAACATGCACCGATTCCTGCTGTCCCTGACCATCACACTGATTGCTCTTACGCTCGCCTTCCCCGCCCTCGCGGGGCAGGTCAATCTCCGCAAGATCAAGAAATGGCCTGAGCTGGACCGGGCCTGGGCGCGTAGCTTCGACGCCTGGATGAGCGACGAAGAGTTGAGTGTGTTCATCAAGATCAAGACCACCGAGGAACGACAGGACTTCCTCAAGAAGGCGGGCTACTGGAAGAAGTGGGACAAGATCGAGGATGAGATGCTGCCCAACGTGCTCAAGGGCGAGGTGGTACGTGGAATGAACAAGGACGAGGTCTTCATGTGCTGGGACAAGCCCGAGAAGATCCGCAAGGACTTCCGCCGAGACGCCTATGTCGACGTGATGAACTACAGGTTCGAGATCGACCGCAAGGGTCGCGAATTCCTGAGCCCCAAGGACAGCAAGACGGCCTACAAGAACGAGGTCATCACCAGGTTCGTCTACATGCACAACGGCAAGGTGTTCAGCATCGTCGACGAAGGCGAAGAAGAGAACGCCATGGATGAACTCCCCATCAAGGAGGCACCCAAGCCCACCCCTGAACCCGAGCCCGTTCCTGCCCCCGAAGAAGCCCCACCCGCCGAGTAAAACAACCGGCGACCTGAGACAGCGAGAGCTACCCGGCCAGGTCAGCCGGCGAGCACGAGTAGGACAAGCTGCCACTCAGCCAAGACGCTGCTGCCGTCACCGATGACCTGCACCGGGAACACAAACACCTGATCAGACTGAGTCTGTGGAACGCTCATGAACATGGTCAGCTCAAAGGTTACGGTGACACCAACGCTCACTCCCGCGACCACTGACGGGCTGATCCCGGTTACAAAGCCATAAGGTGAGTCATCCACGCTCAGACTCAGGTCGAACTCCGCCGAGTTGGCAAGCGCCTCCACCCCTGAGATGACATTAGCGACAGTGGACGACGAGGTGCCCTGAAAGACCAGCGGCTCCAGTGTCCCATTGTTGTCAATGTCGGCGAGAGAACCAGTCTGAGTAGCCAGCGATGTCATCTGACTGATTGAACTGGTGGCCCAGCCCGCCGTTCCCTCAACCCCAACGCCGATTAGCTTGGCACCAATGTCCGCAACTGAAGCAACGACATCACTCGTTCCCGCTGGTCCCCCACAGAGTGGAGGCAAGCTGTAGTCCGTGGGCTGGTCAGAGTCCCGCATGTCCGCATCTGTGGTGTAGACCAGGACCGGCAGAGACCCATCACGAAAGCCTGCGCCACCGATGTAGCCGGTGCCCGGCACGCCCGCGTCATAGACGCCAGGCTCGTTGCCATGAAACGCGTCCATTCCCGGGCCCGCTGGAATCGCGTGGAAAGGATGCACATCCGTCTGCAGGTCGTAGGTGAAGTCACAGTCCAGGTCGTAGCCGCGACCGGACGCCGCCTGGTACAACCCCTCGATCGCCGACTCAGGCAGGTCGCCACCATCGCGGATCGTCAGAGACGAGAGCGAAGCGCCGACAAGTGCGGTGTTGGTCGTCACCTGCTGGCTCAGCCGGAAGGGCTTATCGTTCGGGAACGTCGGATGCGAGCCGTGGTTGACCAAATGGTTGCACGGCGTGACCGACTCCCAATAGCCCAGTCCGGCATAGACATAGTCATCGAACTCAGCGACACCGAAGGCGACATCCGGAATGGTCACGCCGCTGACTACGTCCAAGAAATTGTCAGCCATCGCGGTGAGCACGCCCTGCATGCTGCATGTGGTGTCGAGGAGGAAGAGGACATCTGCATGCAGAATCTCGGGCGTAAACGGCACACTCAGGGTAGTAGCCGCCCGGGGCTGCAGCTCTGAGTAGAACCCGAAGTTCTCCTGCCACGTAGTGTGATCGTCAGCTACCGTCGGGTCCGAGCCCGCCTCAATCTCTGCAAGGTCGGTGAAACCATCATTGTCGGTGTCACGATCGATGCGTGAGGTGGCGTAGCCCCCATAGCCAGGCTCGTCTCGATCCGAGATCCCGTCATTGTCCGAGTCGCTGTCCAGAAAGTTGGGATAGCCATCGCCATCTGAATCGAGAGGTGCGCTGGGATCAGGGCCGAGTTCATCTGCATCGGGAATGTTGTCGCCATCCGCGTCGTCATCGAGATAGCTGGGCAATCCGTCCCCATCAAGATCATCAGCACCCTCAACTTCATCGTCGATGCCATCCCCATCTGAGTCGAGATCCATGAAATCAGGGATGCCGTCACCGTCACTGTCCAGGGGCGCGCCCGGCGTGTCCCCCATCTCATCCAGGTCCGAGATCCCATCTCCATCGTTGTCGGGGTCAACCGCATCGGCGAGCCCATCACCATCCGAATCGTCGCCGCCCTCGATTGCGTCGGGCACACCATTGCCGTCGCTATCCTGATCCAGAAAGTCGGGAACCCCGTCGCCATCCGAATCGATGGGTGGGGTGCCGGGGTCACCATCTCCAGCCTCATCGCGGTCGCTCAGTCCGTCTCCATCGCTGTCATCGTCCTCATCATTGGGAATGCCATCCCCATCGATGTCCGCTTGACCCTCGTCCTGGTCGGAGATGGTGTCACCATCCAGGTCGCTCAACAGCGCACCCGTGTCATCGTCATCATCGCCAGGAGACAACGTGCTGTCATCGTCGTCACCGAGCCAGGACGAGTCATCATCATCGGGATTGTTACTGAACGAGCTGTAGCAGCCCGCCGTCACCAGACACGCAGTGAGTAGAAGCAGAAACTGCCAGAGCCTGTTGTCAGAAGTCATCCAGCCTCTCCGATGGATTCCGAAGGATCGCCGCCTACAACAACATAGCGCTCAGACGAGGCCAGGAGGACCAATCATTCTCAGATATTCAGTTGCGCAGGTCCAACACCGAAGAAGACGCCCCCGGCGCGGCAGCAAAGGGCTCGAGTGCCTGACGAAAGGTCTCCATGGACTCATAGCGCGCGTCCGGCTCCTTGGAGAGTGCGCGGACCAGGACACCATCGAGTCCAGGAGGGAGTTGAGCAGAGGGCTGCACCTGTGACGGCTTGTCAGGTTGGTCCTCGATCGTCTTGAAGAGTAACTCTTCCATTGTTTCTCCAGTGAACACCGGGCGACCAGTGAGCAGATGGAAGGCTGTGGCTGCCAGGGAGTACTGGTCCGCCTTGTCACTGGCGTGTTCCCCGACAAGGACCTCGGGTGCGACGTAAAGGGGTGTCCCCATGATCGTGCCTACCGCAGTGAGGCGTGCATCCTGCGGGAGAGTCCCCCCCAGATCAGCGCTCTTACGCTTCTTCTTACGCCCGCCCCCCTCAGGGTCGGCCTCCACCTTGGTGGCAATGCCAAAGTCCAACACCTTGGTGACCTCTCGGCCGTCGGCAGTCATCGCCAGGAAGATGTTGGCGGGCTTCACATCACGGTGAATCAACATCCGTGCGTGCGCCTCAGCCAGGGACTCAGCGCTGCTCACCAACCAGCGGCAGACGATGTCAAACGGCTGCGGTCCATCGCGATCCAGCCGGTCCTGAAGAGTCTCCCCGTCCAGGTGCTCCATCACGTAGAACATCTGCCCCTGCTGTGTAATACCGAAGTCAAAAACCTGAACCGTATAGGGGGAACGCAGGAGAGAAGTCTCTCGAGCCTCACGCTCGAAGCGACGTCGCAGCATGCCCGACGTGTCCTTTTCTGGATTGACCACCTTAATGACGCACGGGCGACCGAGGTCCCGGTGCCACGCCAGATACACCACTCCCATCGCGCCGCGGCCCAGTTCCTTCTTGATCTTGTAGCGACCCAGTGAGCGAGCCGAGATGAGGCGCTGGTGCATGGCGTGAATCATGTCTGAGCCAACCAGTCCGACTCCAGCAATTCCCAGCAACGGCAGCATGTTGGCTGCCAGGTAGCCCATCGCCTGGCCGTCCATCATCCACGCGATCGGATCGGCCTGATACTCCCCAAAAGCGAGGATGCATCCGGGGTAAGAGAGGACAAGAAAGCTAACCATGGGTAGGTGAGTGCGAGCCTCGCCGGGGACTAGGATGGTTCGAGCGACGACGAGCAGGATCGTTCCTCCAACATAAGGGCTGGACGCGCCGCCAGTAACCGCAGTCATGTAGCCGAGAGCAATGGCCGGAGGGGAGAAGATCAGCCAGTCCATTGCCACCACCGAGAGGCGATCCGCCGAACGTAGGAAGACCCACAGGGCGACGAACCACAAGAACATGCCAAAACGCAAGACCAGAAATGACTGCAGCATGGGCTGAGGCTCAGGCCACCACGAAGTCGAGGACAGCCAATCAACCACACCAAAGAGCGGGGACAGGAGAGCGCCGAACATCGCCGCAGTAAGCAAACGAGTACGAAAGAGGGCGGTGGTCTCGCGTGCGAAGCGAGCCTCTAGATTCTCCTGGATCGCGGTGCCACCTCGACCTCGGGAGCTACCCCCAACTCGCTGCCCTCGATCTTTCGCTGGATTCGTCACCGTGCTCTACCCTTCGCCACCCACATCACCCGGGGTACATCCCTGACTGCCCAGGCAGACTGATAGGGGGTGCTGCCGGCAGCATTCTCACGAGAGTCTACGTTTCACGGCTCGGGGCGGTCAACGCGACGAACGCAGTCCCGAGCCACATCCAAGAGACGAGAGACAGCCGCTCCTGGGCACGATCTCTGCACCGGCGGCGTCGGCAACGAAGAGACCTACCGCGACGGGCACCGCGACGCCGCCTGGCTCCTCAACCACGATGCCTGCGCGACGGAGGTACAACTGAGTGGACGTGCCACCATCCAGGTTGAGGGCATCGACGCAGCCCTCTGAGACAAAGAAATCCGCCAGGTCCGCGGCCCAGATGGGCGACGATGAGACCAGCACTTCGATACGCCCGTCAGCCAGAACACACAGAGCCGTTCTGCGCGCGCTCTGGGCCTTCAGGGCCAGGGCCTTGCCGTCCACCACAAGCCTCGGCCCCACCTGAAAAGCAGCCTTCATCCCTTTGGGTGGCTTCCATTCCTTCGTATGCACGATGGCTGGACCCGCATCACTAAGAGAGAACACTCCCCAATCCACGGGACGTAGCGGCACACGCTCTACTCCATCAACAACAAGCAGCCCCATCGGCGAACCATCAACATCGAAAAATGGACCGTTAAACACTGCTACGGCCCCACTCCGATCCAGAAACTGACGGGCATTGAGCGCCTCCGCGCTCATGTCCTCGGCGTGAAGTATTCGAAGCTCAACCCTGCGCAAGTCGGCCTTGAGCAGATGAGCTCCGACACCTGCTGGTGTCTCAACAAATCGATACGAAAGAGAGGCTGCTGGTTCCCCTGCAGCTTCACCATCAACGCCGCCGAGAGAGAACAGAACCGCGAGGCTCAAGACCAGCAACGAAATACGAGCGCGGGGCGCCTTCTGACGGACGATCAACTGGCTTCCCCAGAACCGATTTGGCCCCGATGCAGGCCCTCGACCTCGTCCCGAGCCAATGCCACTGCTCCCTCGACGAACTCAAGTTCAGACAGGCTAGCTCTGAGGCGACTCCAACCCGCTGGGTCCCTGTCCCGGTTTATCTCGTCACACGACTCCTTGACGGCCCTCATGTGCGTCAACCAGGAGTCTGCGTTCTCTTGGAGGCAGTCTCGCCTGTCCGCTCTCATGCCGCTCTCCGATGACATCGAGGCGAGCTCGACTGAGAGCATCCTCAGAGCGGCGTACGTGCCGTCAATCCGTCGACGATAGTCCTCAAGGAGACGACCCAGATCCAGACCGTGCCGTCGGCCCGATGGAAGGAAGAGCACTGGCACAGGCCCGTCATCGCCCGCCGCCCGCCGGACAGCAAGGTCCAGAGGTGCGTCGTGAAGGGACCACTCCAGCAGCGCTTGATGAAACCGAAGCCGGCGATCGGATTCCCACTCCTTGGGAACCAGCACCGCAGGTGGACCACCGTGCTCGACAACATTGCGGCAGAGAGTCTCGCAACGCTGCTGCAAGTGACTATCTGAGTCCATCGCAGCCCCCGGATCGAGCAACCAGAAGCGCGCGCGAGAATCGGAGAGCAACCCCTGAAGACCACCTACTGTGTGCGTGGCCGGCAGACGACCGTCTCCATCCTCGGCGGGGACGTCCGCTGGACGGAAGAAAATGACGTCAAAGCGTTCGCTATCAGCGCCGCTGGGGGTACCCCAGTCGAACAACTCTCGCTCAGCAACTACCAGGCCCTCGGCCACACCCAGTGACTCAGCCGTGCGCTCGAGACGACCCGCCAGGCCACGACGACCCGCCTCCTCGACGCCCTCTTCCGAGACCACGAGTACACGAACGGGCAGAGTTGGAAGAGAGTCCAACACCGCGCACTCAGCAGGAAATTCGACGACCCTGGGGCCTATCCCCACATCTCTCTGCATTACCCGACCCCTTCTCGAGCGGCGATTATATGATGGATTGATCTGTTCGCTCGTAGGAGGACCTGAGCATCGAAGATTCAACCCTCATCAGATTCCTGATCATCAACGCATTCTGGCTCCTCGCCATCGTCGTCATAGTCAGGTTCTTCAAGACCTCAAAGGCCGGAATCACTGCTCCACAGCACCGCCCACTCTGGATGGGGCCCGATCTGATCGAGACCAGTGAGTTGGTTCGAGAGAAGGTGCTTATCCTCCTCCAGCAAGCTGGCCATAGGAACGTAGAGCGGCACCCTGCCAGTGACGAACTCGCGGGGCACCACAGCCATGCCATGGCTGCGAGAAACTTCTGTAGCCCAATTGATCCAGAAGGCGAGGGCCCGACCGAGCGTCTACAGCGGCTTCACCCCCATATGGTCATGACCTTGATCGAATGGAACCGCAGCATGGATTCGCTACATACAGAGGACCCACAACACCTGGCCGAGTTGTTGCTCGGCGGACCGGATGCTAACGCCCAGGAGCTCAGCGAACTCATCAGCTCCCAGGAGTGCAATCTCCTTGGAGTAGGTATCTCCGGCTCGGCCTCGCGAGCGTGGCTATGCATCGTGCTCGGACACCACTGGGCCACGATGACCTCAGACCGACCGCAAATCGAGCGCGCGGGCACACGGCCGATAGCTGCCGAGCTTGTTGACGGTACACGTCGAGAACAACTGAGCGCCGCTCTGCTGCCCGACGAGAACCTGGCACTAGGCGCCGTACCCGCTGAACCGTTCAGTAACGATGAATGGTCAGACGACCGAATTTGCGTCTATCCGAGCGCAATCGAGGAGACGGCAAGTGTGCGTATCCAGTGGTACCGGGACGGAAGCGAGGCCGTACCCGTGGCGCTTCCCTGAGGAAAGCTATCTAACGGCGGATCTTGCCGGCAGAAGAGGTCGCCGGGGGACGAGCAAGATCGATGATTAAGTTGCGATCTCCAAGAACGACGCCTACCAGTGCGTCGCGGACCTGCACTGCAGTCTCCTTGTCCTCGATCTCAACGAAGCCGAATCCCTTCGACAGCCCAGTCGAGCGATCCATGATGACCCGCACGTCCAGAGGCTCAATGCCTGTTGAAGTGAATACGGAACGAAGATCCTCATCGGAACAGGAGTAGGGAAGGTTCCCCACGAAGAGCTTGGCGGTCATGAAGGTGTCTCTCGAATCGCTGCGGCCCGAGAGCCGACGCCGCAGCCGGTTGAATCAGCGCTGGCGATAGGTAATGCGGCCACGAGTAAGGTCGTACGGTGAGACCTCGACGATCACACGGTCACCGCGGAGCACCCGGATACGAAACCGACGCATCTTTCCACCCAGGTGGGCGAGGACCTCATGGTCCTGATCAGTCACCACCTTGAAAGTTCCCCCAGGGAACACCTCCATGACAGTGCCTTCCATCTCGATGCCAGATTCTGAAGCCATTCGCTCGTCTCGATCTCTAGTGAGGCGCCCGGCACTGAACCGGAAAAAAGCCTCCGGCTGAACGACCGAGGGCCTGTTCATTCGCGCGGGATGATAGTTATGACCTTGCATGGCGTCAAGGAAACCAATGGCCGTCGACGAGAGCGACGAGATTCTTGAATTGCAGGCGGGCCCCTGGGGCGTCGATGGACTCACCAGGACTCGGCTCGCCGATGGCGTCGAGGTGCGCCTACCCGACGCCATCCCGGGAGAACGTCACAAGATTCGTATCAGCCATCGTAGTCAGGGAGGCCCGGTGGCATGGGCGCGTAGCGTCGAGATCTTGGAAGACGACCAGACGAGGGGGCTGCGCCGCACTCCCCCCTGTCCAATCCATAAAGACTGTGGCGCATGTGGGATTCAACACGCCATCGACGACGAGCAGCTTCGTCTGAAAGTAGAGAGCGCATCGAGCACACTGCCACGCTCTCTACTGAACGCGCTTACTTCAGCCGCGAAGTGGCCGCCATCCGCACCAACGCTGGGATATCGGCACAAAGCCGTCTTCCTTCCCGCTATCGAGCAGGGAGAATTGATACTCGGTGGTTTCCGACGCCGAAGCCACGACGTCATCGACCTCGAAGGCTGCGCTGTGCTCGCACCCTCTCTGGTCGCCGCCGAACGAGAGCTTAGGAGCATCCTCTGTGGCCTCCTCCTTTCGAAACCACACAGAATCCTCCGACCTGGCTCCGGGACTGCCCCTCCTAAGCAGGGGGCCCTCCGCTCCCTCATCGCCCGCGCCAATCGTAGGGGCGAGGTGCTGCTGTGCGCGGTAGTCAGTGCACGAGAAGCCCTCTCATGGCTGGAACCAGCGCTGCGCGCCCTGGTCGAATCAACGGGTCCCATCGTTGGCTGTAGCGTGCAGATCTTTGAGAGCACAGGTGATGCCATCGCCGGACCCGAGCCGGCCACCCCGGTCGCGGGTGTCCCTGCCATAGATGAGCGAGTCGGATCGATCCATGTGCTCGTCCAGCCGCTGTCCTTCTTCCAGGTCAACCCATTCGCTCTTGAGAGACTGGTCGATCTCATCCAAGAACTCATTCGACCACCCAACGACGGCCCCCTGAAGGTGCTCGACCTCTACTGCGGCGGCGGTGTTCTGGGCCTCGCCCTCGCTGCGAGTTGCCCTACTGAGGTCCACCTGGCCGGCATCGACATTGACCACAGGGCCATCGAGACCGCTCGCGCGGATGCGCTTCGGGCTACCATCGATGCGACGTTCGTCGCAGGACCTGCAGCCACTTCCCTGCCGACACTGGTCGAGGAGCGTGGCCCGTTTGACGTGGTGCTGGTCGACCCACCGCGGCGCGGGCTGCGGCGCGAGGCGATCGAGGAACTACAGGCGATCCGAGCGAAGAAGCTCCTCTACGTCTCATGTCATGGGCCTTCGCTGGCACGAGACTCAGGGCTCCTTGCAGAAGCTGGCTACGTCCCGGAGGTCCTCACCCCGCTGGACATGCTTCCGCAGACAGCACACCTGGAGTGGATTGCGCTCTTCGCCAGAGAAATCTGAAGGGGAACCTCTTCCAGGACGAACTCAGTCGAGCAGGTCAGAGGGTATTTCCTTGGTGGATTCGGCGGAACCGACCACGACATCACTGGTGCTCTCGGTCCGGCTGGCGGTGGCGCCGGTCTCGACTACTGCCAGGCGCGGATCCGTCGCGGCTGCGGCTGGATCGTCAGAAACCACCGTGCGGTTCCGGCCGCCATCCTTGGCCCGATACAGAGCCTGATCAGCGCGCTGCTGCCAACTCCCTGCAGACTCCCCCTGCTCGCGCAGTGCCAGTCCGATGGAGAGAGTGACGGCTAAACCCTCGGCAGTCTCTGAGAAGTCTGTGGCCTCGACCCGAGTACGAATACGCTCGGCGACCTCAAAGCCCCACTCAAGAGCGAGATCAGGCATCACCAGCATGATCTCCTCACCTCCGTAGCGAATCGCATAGTCCGTTCGCCGCAGGTTTTCATGCACCAGTCCCGCTACCCGCTGCAGCACCACATCACCCACCTGGTGCCCATAGGTGTCGTTCACCAACTTAAAGTGATCGAGGTCCAGCAAGAGGCAGCAAGCGCTCTGACTACGCCGATCGAGCTCTTCCAGCAGGCCATCAATCCGTTGCTCAAGGAAAACACGGGTGAGGAGACCAGTCAGATGATCACGGGCACCGGCCTGTAGCTTGTTTGAGACATCG